>JBFRWJ010000651.1:0-5559 GCA_051439525.1 Spirulina sp.
ATTGCCCGAAACTTTGGCTTTAACTTCCGTGTGTTGGAGGGGAAAAATGCGAGCTTCCCCGTCCTCCGAAGGGGCAAATAAACCCCCCGTGGGTGCGGATGGGACAGCATTTCTCTCGGCATGCAGGTGTTTGGGCGTCGATCGCGGGAAAGTTGGCGCGATCGCTCTGGAAGTTGCTCCACCCACACCCACTAAAAGCAAGGTCAGAGACAAAAACAGCGTGACTTTCATCATCAAGGAGAGAATAAAGTATAACAAGGAAAAGACTGGAGATCGTGCATGCCAGTTCCCCTACCGTACCTTGACACGAATTGCAACCCCTAAAAATCTCGGTTTCGGTTTTGGTAACAAGATATGCTTAACGAGTAACGGGTGGTTATCTGCCCGTTCTCTGTTCCCCGATCGCTACGGATTGCTTCCCCGACAATAACCGTTAATCCCATTCACCAACTCTTCTTCGAGTTGAGCCGTGCGTTGCAAATCGGCACGAGCAGTTTTGACGGCTGAAATATCCCCTTTGTCACGAGCCTCGGCAAAAGTCCGCATGACATTGGAGGTATCGGAATACATGGTGATAAAGCCCAATTGAAATTTTTGTAAGGTTGTGTCAGATAATTCTAACGCTTGCATATTTTGATTGGCTTGCTCTAGTGCATCAGCGATTTGTAGCATGGTTTGAGTTTTATCAGCTTTGTCGTCGTCCGCACCCACTCTCACTTCTTCTAGTGTATTGGCAATATCGATGATTTGGTTACATTGAGCAATTTTGCTGGTTCCGCAACCCGAAGCTACTAAGAGAACGACAGCACAGAGAGAAGCGATCGCACCAGATTGAGGCAAACAACGCATTTCCGAATCTCCTATGAATTTATTCGCATGACTTCATGGTTGATTCTAGCGTTATTATTGGGGAAATGGGTTATGACAAAGAGAAATGATGCAGAGAAAAGAAAAAGTTGTACTTATCTTCTTTCTCTTGGTAGAGAGAATCCGGCTCTGTTGAAAACCCAGAAATTTCCTGTCTATTTCTGTAGCGCGATCGGCAATATTTCCTATTAGTTCGCCCGGGGCGAAGATCGACGCAAGAGAGAGTTTTTCCCGCCTTGCATCGATCGCAGACTAACCTCAGACAAAAGTAAGATCCGTCTCGATATTCAGTGCCGCCCCACCATTATCGATCGTCGCAATCAAATCAAAGTTTCCGTTATTAAAAACCCCGATGGTCGCAAATTGGTTGTCCGTACCAAAGGTATAATCGCCAACATCGCCGTGGAGTTGTAGAATATCCTCTCCGGAAATAAAATCTTCAACAACCGCGTAATCTCGCCAACCTTGTCCCTCATAGAAAGAGCCATCGCTATCGCCGAGGACAAAGAGATCGTCACCGTCGTCACCCGTCAGGCGATCGTGTCCTCCCCCACCAATGAGAATATCGTCACCGCGATCCCCATTGAGGATATCGTCACCGCGACCCCCATTAAGGGTATCGTCACCGCGACCCCCATTGAGAGTATCTCGTCCGAGACCGCCATTGAGGATATCGTCACCGCGACCTCCATTGAGAGTATCTCGTCCGAGACCGCCATTGAGGGTATCATTACCCAATCCTCCTCGGAGAAGATCGCGACCGAGACCGCCATTGAGGGTATCATCCCCCGCATTCCCCAACAGGGTATCCCGTCCGCGACCGCCATTGAGGAGATCGTCGCCGGCTTCTCCTCGCAGGGTATCCCATCCGTTACCCCCATTGAGGGTATCATTGCCCAACCCTCCGGTGAGAGTATCGTCTCCAGCAGTTCCTTCATTCAGGAGCGTGAAGGCATTATCCTGAATGACTGTCGTATCGGTATTGCGGCGAACGATATCTGCAAGGGTGGTTTTCTCGATGATTTCGATTTCTTCTGGGGTAAACTGATTTTCGTAGTAGAAGCGATCGCCATCCCGCAGTCTCGTAAATTGATCCCGTAAAATCGCTCCGATGCTTTCTCCCACGCTAGATCCGGGTTCTAAATCCTCTGCCAGCAAACCCACGAAGGCATCAATATCATCGACACTGCCATAAAGGTTTTCCAGTTTGACTTGTTTGTCCAAATCTGTCGTAATTTCGGCAAAACTGGACACGCGCTCCAACCCAAAGGATTCCCGAATTGTATTATAATCGGCCAATCCGTTGAGGCGACCGCGTTCGAGGTTAATCGCCGATAAATCCCGTCCGATTCCTCCAGGACCCGCAGGGAAGAGCAAGTTGCGCACGTCGTCGATTAACAAGTTATCCACCCTCTGACTCGAGGAAGACACAATCCCTCGAATAATGGCATCAATGCCCGTTTCTTGAATGACGCCTGCGGGTTGGAAGAAGACATCGGCGAGGGTGAGATTCCCTTCGGGGATGACCTCTCCTTCAGGATCGAGGCGCAGAATTTCCGAACTGAGTTGAGTGTGACCCAAACGAAAGGCGGCGGTACTGAAAGTCCGGCTAATGCCGGGATCGATGCTGGAATCGTACCCGTTATAGGGAGAAGGCGCATCGTTACCCAATAATGTCGGCAGATATTCTTGATAGGTGATGGCTTGATATTGGGCGATATTGATTTGGCGCGCCCGTTCAAAGATTTCCTCGTCCGTCCAGTCGGAGTGTGCCTCGGCTAATGCTTCAGCAAGGCGATTGTGTTCCCTCACAAAAAGATTGTGCATGGTGAGGAGAACGGAGTTTTCATTAGATCGGACATCTCCCCCCACGAAAAGGCTCGTGGGATCGAGCCCCCTGGGGTTATCGTTTTCTTGGGTCCCATCATTGAAGGGGAGGAGGTTTCCATCGCTGGTTTTCAGTTTTCCTCCCTCAAAGGTGCGCAGGAAATCCGCTCGCTCTTCACTAGACCCGTAAATATTGGAGCCATCCAGCCAAGTCGTAATGACATTGGGGAGTTGTCGGGGATTACTGGGGTCTGTTCCGGTTCCCTCAATCACAACTGAGTCATTGAGGGGAATGATAACGTTTCCCGTGGCGTTTGGATCCAGAAACGGATCCCCGGTGGGAACGGAAATACTTTTCGGTTGAGTCGGATCCTCGGGGGTGAGACTGAGATCGTGATCGAGAAATTGTCCCCAAGCCCAAATCAGGTTGGTTAATCCTCGGGGTTCTGGGGTATCTTGGTTCTGCTGAGAAAGCGTATTACTAATCGTGCGGGCATTGGGTCGGTCTTGTCCGCTCGGGGTGGAGAAGCCATCGCCGTAGTCTAAAGGTGCAATATTGAGGAGAGCCGTGTCCGTCCCGCCGAGGTCAGGATTGTCAAGATTGTTGCCCGTGCCATCAAACGAGTAAAATTCGGGATTTTCGTCGGAATAGGGATTGTTGTCAATGAGGATGTCCATGTTGAGTTCGCTCACCTGTTATGTCTGATGTTGTTAGAATCTTATGAAATTGCACCTATCAACAAGATCGGTTCGATCGCGAGTTTTTCCTCTCTTTTTCGATCCTTTAGCGATCTTGACAATTTACCACTTGGGATGATAAATTCAATCGTGCATTTTGGGAGCTTTGAGTTATAAAAACTAACATAAAAAGAGGCAAACGCAAACCTATCTCAACATTTCTTAAAGATTAGAGTTTCATCGTTCCGATTCGTCGATCGCTGTTTTTCACCCCTCGAGTTGATAATTTAATATCGGTCTATTAAAAATTTGGCTTCTTGTTCTAAACTCCAGTCTTTCATCTCTTGATATTCAGTTTGACGAACAGCAAGATACGCGGTTCCCAAGTCTGCACCTAAGGCCGATAACAAGGTTTGATTTTCTTGTAAGTTTTGGATGGATTCTCCTAAATTAACAGGCAGGCGATCGATGTTCCTCGCATTCCGTTCTGAGTCGGTTAATGTAGCCGGATCGACGCTAACGGGTTCTGGTAAGACCAAATGACGATGTATGCCATCCAAGCCAGCTACAATAAGGCTACCTAACGCCAAATAAGGATTGGCTGAAGCATCAGAGGTTTTAAACTCAATATGAGTCGGACTCGGTAAAGTCGGGTTCGTTGGCACTCGGATCGCCGCCTCTCGGTTATCATATCCCCAACAGCGAAACGCCCCACTCCAACTTTGGGGTTGCAGGCGACGGTAGGAGTTGGGACTCGGGGCGGTCAGTGCCATTAAAGCCGGTAAATGATGCAAGATGCCAGCAACAAACTGACTGGCAATGGGGGAAAGTTGCCCTTGTTCACTTGGGGTTGCATTTTTACCCTTTTGCCAGAGACTAAAGTGAATATGGGTGCCGCTCCCCGCTCGATCGGGGAAAATTTTCGGTAAAAATGTGGCTTTGAGGTGATGCTGATGGGTAACTCCTTTAACAGTTTCTCGAAAAGCAATCTGTCCGTCGGCTGCTTTGAGTGCGGGCTGATATAACACGGAAATTTCTTGTTGTCCGGGACCGGCTTCGGGGTAGTACTGTTCGACTAAGATATCTTGGGCAATTAAAGCCTCGGCGATCGCATCGATGACCGATCGCTGCAAGTCCATGGATAAACTCGCAGCAAATACCGTGTTATCGGCGGGAATCAATTCGGTTTCGGAGGGTTTTAACAGGTAAAACTCATTCTCAAAAGCAGCTTGAATTTCCAGACTTTCTCTTGCTGCCAAGGCGATCGCTTTTTGCAGAAAGGAGCGGGGACAATAAGACCAAGGTTTCCCATCCCATACCATATCTGCCATCACCCTAGCATGACCCGGTGCATAAGGTAAGGGGGTAACGGTTGTCCAGTCTGGCACCAAACGCACTTCTCCCACCGGTCCTAACCCCGCACCGGCTACGGGGGCATCCCTCAGCACGGAGATGGCTTGTTGAGCGCGAGCAATTCCCACGCCATGGGTCAGATAATGGGGGAGTCGATGGCAATGAACGGCTTTCCCTCGAATCAGATTCGCATTATCGCACCACATAATGCGGACAAAGCGAACGCCAGCTTGCTCGAGAGAGGAAAGGAGTGGATTGATCATCACTAAAATTAGGTCTGAAACTCCGTCCTTGCAGGACGGCTTTGACTTGGATATAATCGGAATGGTTACTAACCTACCCGAACGATGGAGACATAAAGCCTAACGACAAAGTTTGTCCTCGTGGGCAACGGCGAAGAAAAATTGGTAGATCGGGACAAGAAGATAGGGCAATGGGTGTAAGCATCCCTTGAATCAACAAGCGCTTGGGAGATGCTGAGGTGTTCTCAGCTTATCCAACCAAGTCAGAACACACAAGAAAAGGATTCCTTTTTGGTTTTCCCTACATTATGGCGGCATCATGTCAGTCTGTGGAGCGACCTTAAAACCTAAAGCCCCCCCTAACCCCCCTTTCAAAGGGGGGAACTAAAGGGGGGATAGGGCAGGTGCTATGAAACAGAAACCTAAATCGTGAGGTTTAGGAATCCCCGCTCCTTTAGGACGGGTAGGATGTGCGCGACCTGAACTGGTCGTTTGGATTGGAACACCGAGTTCCCTAGGGATTTCCACCCCTAGCCCTCATAGAAAAGACTCACAGAGTCCGGTCACTTTCCCAGTAAGCAATGAAAGGAAA
>JBFRWJ010000652.1:0-4575 GCA_051439525.1 Spirulina sp.
ATGTGTATAAGAGACAGGGGTTCTCCCGTCCTGCATAGCTTTCGGATGCCTCAAGGGTTGGATTACATCAAGCTCCCCTGTTTGGGACGCGATCGCTCGGGCAAACTCTCAGCTAAATATCTCGATACTGCCGTCGATGAAACCGTTAAACTGCGTTCCCACTTAATGGAATCAGTCGCAGCTAATTTTAAGCCGGATTTGCTTTTAGTGGATAAAAAGCCCTACGGTTTGTTGGGGGAGTTAAAAGCAACCCTAAACTTCCTCAACACTTGGCTCCCTCAAACCAAGCGCATCCTACTGCTGCGGGATATTCTCGACAGCCCGGAAGCAACCATTAAAGACTGGCAGCAGCACCATTATTACCAAGCGATCGACAGGTTTTACGACCGGGTGTTGGTGGTGGGAATGCCGGAAATTTTTGACCTTGCCAAGGAGTACCAATTCCCCGAGACGGTTTCGCAGAAAGTGCGATTCTGCGGTTATATTCGCAAAGAGTACGGGCGCAAGCTGCCTCAAGTCGTGCGTCGGGAATTGCAAGTGAAGCCTGACGAGCAATTGGTTTTGGTCACTCCGGGGGGTGGTGGCGATGGCTATCGCTTAATCGAGGTTTATCTGCAAGGGTTGGCAAAGCTGCAAGGGCAAAACAAAATCAAAACCCTGATTATTTCCGGGCCGGAAATGCCAGCCGACGAGAAAAACTCCCTCGATCGCGCTGTGGAGGAATATCCCCAAGTCATCGTTAAGGAATTTACCGACGATCCCATAAGCTATATGGAAGCAGCCGATACCGTGGTTTCGATGGGGGGCTATAATACCGTCTCGGAAATTCTCTCCCTGAGCAAGCGAGCCGTCGTCGTTCCCCGCACCCAGCCCGTGCAAGAGCAATGGATTCGGGCAGAACGGATGGCTGAATTTGGCTTATTCAAAGCGATTCATCCCGATCGCCTCACTCCTGAAATTTTGGCGGATGCGGTCTTAGAGCAGCTCAACAGCGAGTGCAACCATCTCCCTGTAGTTCCTCGTTTGGATCTGAACGCATTGCCTCGGATTCAGCAAGAGATTACCCAGTTATTATTTAACGAAATTTCTCTCGGACAATTTGGCGATCTCGATAAGGTGGCTCTGGATCTCAATTTGGTTGCTGCCAGTCAATAAAAAAATAGGTTTGCAGACAAAATTTTGTATTGATTCGATAAGTATTTGGAGAGATCGATCGAATGAAAACATTGCCAAAACTGATGTTTTATTGCCAACATATTTTGGGCATCGGACATCTCATTCGCAGTATGGAAATTGTTCGCGGTCTGACCCGAGATTTTCAAGTTTGTTTTATTAATGGCGGCGAAGTCATTCAGAAATTTGAAGTTCCTCCCGGTGTGGAAGTCGTCAATATTCCGGCCATTAAAACCGATACAGAGTTCCAAGAACTCCAAGCGGTAGATAGTTCTTTCAGTCTGGACGAACTGCAAGCGATCCGACGCGAAAAACTACTCGAAGTCTTCGAGAAATTTCAGCCTGATATTTTAATAGTCGAACTTTTTCCCTTTGGCAGGCGGCGCTTTTCTTTTGAACTCATTCCCCTTTTGGAGCAGGCTAAAGATTTGGGAACTCAAGTCGTTTCCAGTCTGCGAGATATTGTTGTCACCAAGCAAAATCAAACCCGCCATGAAGAAAAAGTTTGTCGTTTAATGAATCAATATTTCGATATGTTATTGATTCATGGCGATCCGAGTTTTGTAAAATTGGAGGAGAGTTTTTCTCGCGTCGGCGACCTCAATTGTGCGGTGCATTATACGGGATACGTTGCTCAACCTCTCCCAGAATTGTCCGCAGAAAATTCACCCCTTTGCGATCGCCAAAAACCCACGATTTTAACCAGTGTAGGAGGCGGTCGCTTCGGTCACGAACTCCTCGAATGCGTTGCCAAAACTGCCCCCATTCTTGCGGAAAATCTGCCCCATCACATCCAGATGTTTACCGGTCCTTTTATACCGGAAGCCGTGTTTTCTAAGTTGCAAAGAATTACCGCAGGTCAAACCAATATCACCATCGAACGCTACACGCCTCAACTGCTGACTTATATGCAGCAAGCCGAACTTTCGATTAATATGTCCGGCTATAACACGACGATGAATGTGTTAACGACAGGGGTGCAAGCTATGATTTTACCCTTTACGGGAAATAACGATCGCGAGCAAACGATTCGCGCCCAAAAATTGGGACAATTAGGACGAGTTAAAGTCATTCATCCTGAAGATTTAGAACCCGAAAAATTTGCCCGTCAGATCGTCGATTATCTCGATCGCCAGCCGACTCCCTTACAATTTGATTTTGGCGGCGTAGAGAAGACGGCTTTCTATTTGCGGCAACTCCAACAAAAACAGGGAAATGCGGCTTAAATTTGTTTAACAAAAATTATTTAACAATCACCGATCGAATTATGAACAAGAAAGTTTGTTTGACTACTCTTGAATTTCCGCCCGATGTTGGAGGAGTTGGGGAGTCCGTTTCTCGTATTGCTCAGATGCTCGTCGAGTTGGACTATGAGGTTCACGTCGTCGTTTTTCGCGCTGTTTTTAGAAAAGAAAAAGAGAAAGCGATCGCAGGTGAATATGGTCGCTCTGAGTGCAAAACTTCCGAACGAGATGGAATTTTAGTCCATCGCCTTCATCCCGCAGTCCGTTCTCGCACGGCTAAAGAGCAGGATTATTTATGCGACTTGTTTCAGCAACTCAAAAACCTGCATCAGCAGTATCATTTTAATGTTTTTCATGCTTTCTTTATCAATGAAATGGGTTTTTTAACGACCCTATTAGCCAAGGAAATTGGCATTCCCGTTATTAATAGTATCAGAGGGGCAGATTTACACAAACATATCTTTAGTCCCCCTCAATTCGGACAGATTGCTTGGACGTTAGCGGAATCTTCTTGGCTGACTTTTGTTAGTGCCGATTTGCAGAAGCGCGCTCGTGCGATCGCTCCCGAAATTGAGACCAAATCATCGACCTTTTGGAATTCAATCGTCCCGATTGATTTTGACGATTTGCCGCGCCCCGAGTTGGTCGATCGCATCCAAGGAACGGCGATCGCTTCTGTTGGGAGTTTCCGCGATAAAAAAGGTTTAGAATATCTGCTAGATGCCTGCAAAAAACTCAGTCAATCCCAGGAGATAACCTTGATTTTAGTCGGTGATTTTGTTGCCAAAGAAAGGGAGTACTGGCAACAAGAAATCCTCAAGAGCGGCTTGGGAGAACGATTGATCGTTACCGGAAAAGTCAGTCGTCAAGAGGCTCTTGCTTACCTGCCTCATATCGATATTTTTGCCATTCCTTCCCTCCACGATGGCTGTCCTAATGCGTTACTGGAAGCCATGCTCGCAGCTAAAGCAATTGTAGGAACGAATGTGGATGCGATCGGAGAAATTATTACGGATGAGTTAGATGGTTTGTTGGTCGATCCTCAATCGAGTGAAGCACTATTGGCTGCTTTACAAAAACTCATCGATCGCCCTCATTGGCAACAGCAATTAGGAATCGCTGCCCGTCAAAAAGTATTGCAACAACTCGCGCCAGCAAAAGAACGACAAAATTGGGAATATGTCTATAACCAAGTGTTAGGAGTGCCGCAGGTTTATCATTTAGCGGAATCGCGAACCTAAGTTATATCTAGACCCTACAAAACGAGGCAAAATCAATTTTTTCGCCTATATCAAGAAGTGTAAATATCCCTCTAACATGAGTCCTGACTCTCGAAAATCTCAAGGAATATTCATCGGATCGCGGCGAATTTGGCAGCGCTTTTCTCCTCAAATTCGCAAGCAAAAATGGCTCTTAACGGCTGCGGGCTCGGGTTTGGTCGTGGAAATTCTGGCCCGTTTATTAGAGCCCATTCCCCTGAAATTAATTTTTGACTATATCATCATTCCGGGCGATCGCGATTTGCCGTTTACCCTCCCGCTCATCCCCGAAACCAATACCCTCGCGCTTTTGACCTTATTTACTATCGGCATTGTCGGCGCAACCGGATTGCGATCGGGTGCGGCTTACATCAGCTTAGTGAGTATGTGCTTGGCGAGTACCCGAATTATTACAGAAGTTCGCGCTCAACTCTATGCTCACTTGCAACGGCTTTCCCTGTCCTTCCACAACCAAGCCAAAACTGGAGATTTAATTACCCGAATTACCAACGATACCAACCGCTTGCGGGAAGTCATTATTTCCGCCGCCATTCCCCTGATGGTGAACAATTTCACTTTAGTGGGAATGCTGGTCGTTATGTTTTGGCTCAATTGGGAATTAACCCTGATTGCGATCGCAACTTTCCCCCTGTTTTTATTCACCACCGTCAAGATTACCGGACGCATCCACGGCTTAGCCAGACAGCAACGGAAACGGGAAGGAGCAATGGCGGCACTGACGGCGGAAACGATGGGAGCAATTAAGGTTGTGAAGGCACTTTCCTTAGAAGGGATGCTCGAGGATACTTTCTCGAATCAAAACCAAAAGAGTCTCCAAGAAGGCGCGAAAACCCAACAACTCTCGGCGGGATTGTTGCGGACTATCGAACTATTGGTCG
>JBFRWJ010000653.1:0-13767 GCA_051439525.1 Spirulina sp.
GTCATGCACACCACCATCGATCCCGAACAATGCAAGCGCTTGCTCAATTGGGCCGATACCAGTAAGGGATTGCGCGATGCGGGTCAAGCGGCAATGAGTAAAAATTTACTCAGACAAGAATTTGAGAAGCTCAAGCCCAAAATTTTGATGAAACTCGAAGCCGTACAAACTCAATATCCCTCATCGGAACAGTGATAAACAGTCACCACCTCACCAGTCACCAGTCACCAGTTAGTGTTTGGGGGAGAAGAAAAGTACGGGAAACCAGCTATGGCGGAGAATTTCGTTGGCAAAGCTGGGTGCGGTAAATTCGAGTAGGGCGCTGCGAGAAAGATGGGAAGTCGCGATCGCGCTGATATCAAAGGTTAGGGCTGCGTCTAAGAGTTCGTGTAAGGGATTTCCGGAACGAACCTCGACATTCACCTCCAAACCCACGCTTTCTAAATCGGCTTTGACGGTTTCTAGTTTTTTCTGGGCTTCTTCAACGTGATAGCTTTCGGGCAGTCCCCTGCGAATGCCTTCATTGATGACCCACAGCAGCATACATTTTTGAGGAGTTGCCGGTAGATTTTTACTCACATATTGTTTGACTTCTTCAATTAAATATTTGGCGGTTTTGCCATCATTGTAGGGAATCAGGAGATAGCGCCATAAATGCTGACAGCGCAATGCCAGTTCTTCCCGAGTGTAGGTCGAAATTAACTGAGGACGGAGAATCATTAAAGGAATGTCCGTCACTTTCGCCATTTCGTGGGTCGTACTGCCAAACAGCGTCTCTTGCAAAACATTGCGGGTGGGCATCCCGGTAAAAACAATATCAATTTCGTACTCTTCTACCAATTTGGGGATGGTATCCATCGGTCGCCCCACGGGGACTTCGATTTTCACTTCGACTTCCGGGGGAATGCCTACCAAACAGGGTGCCAGTTGAGCCTCTGCTTCTTTAACTTTGTCTTTATCGATTTTGGGAATCGAACCTTCTTCTCGAATGGGTACGGTGTGAGAAAAAACAATCCGTTTGAGTCCTCCTGCTGCAAGGCTGGGTACGAATCCGATCAGGCGATGCAAACCATCGGCGAAATCCGTACAAATTAGGCAATGCTGAAACATAGTCTGAAAAATAATATACCGAGAGATTGAAATAGGCTTCTCGAAATTGAATCCTACTCAAACTATAGTTGAGAAATCTAGCGTTTCTCTGAGTTTTTTAATAAAAATGTACGATTTCCTTGCATCCCCGAGGAATTTCAAAAAAAGCGCTCCCGCGATCCCCTGCTGTTTCCCCGCGTTGGGGACTCAGCCCGAGAACGAGGTGCTCCGGTTTGCTCTTCCTTATTCCTATTGCGCTGGCGTATCCAGTCCCCATTCGTGCTTGATGAACTCCTTATACATATTTTCCCGCGCCAGCATCTGCTGGTAGAGCTTGACTAAAAATTCTTGTGCCTGTTCGCGACTCATCCTTTGGACTTGCATCTCAAAAGAACGAATGTTGAACTTTTGTTCCAAATATAATTCAACGGGTTGTGACATGGTTGTACTCCAAACGACAAACTTGACAGTGACAGCAGCGATCGCAACCGCAGTTTCTTTTCTCTCTTCCGAGTAGATTGCGGACTGCCTCCCTGCTTTGTAAAGAAATATAACATTGATTTGACAAAATTGCCAAGTGTTGCATGATACCGTTTTAACAAATTGTATCCGTCTCTTGACAAATTCGCTATCACCGTTATATCAAGGGGATCGGAGGGAGATTGCTCGATACGAACAAAAACAAAGGGAGAAAAAGAGAAGAAGTATTAAGATTTGCTATTTTTCGAGAGGTGTTAGATTGATAATTGATAAGCGATCGCCGAGAATAAATATTGATTGACGAATTGCGGAAACATTCTGTAATAATGAGAGTTGGGGTGAAATGATAGGTTTGTCTGAGCACCAAGAGATGAAAGAACCAACTTCATGTTGATAGAGTTTTGTCCTCATTTTGTGTACAATACAGATTTGGTTTGCAGAAAATAAAATCGCCAACCCCCGACTGACTTTTGGATTTGCTCAAATTTGGAGAGATTTTTTATGTCTATTCGCCTTTATGTTGGGAATTTGCCCAAAGAGCCCGTAGACCGTCAAGCCTTACACGATATGTTCTCAGATATAGAAGGGACAATATCGACCAAGGTGATCAAAGATCGCAAAACGGGAAAATGCCGTGGTTTTGCTTTTGTTACGGTTTCTAATGATGAAGCTGCCGATGCCCTAATTGAAAAGCATAATGGTCAGACTTTTATGGAAAGTCCTCTAAAAATTGAGAAGGCTTTACCGCGAGCGAAAAAGTCCGAGAAAGAAAAAGAAGCGCATGAAGGAGGAGGCAAAGAGGTCAAAACGCCAACTCCTGCGAGCAAGCGCAGTTCTGGTGGCAAGTCCAAACGCGGCGGTTCTCACGGCAGCAGCAACGATTCGGTTCAACCCGATCCCCGTTGGGCGGCAGAATTATCGAAGCTCAAAGAGATGTTGGCGGCTCAAACAACAAATTCCTGATACATTTGTTTTAATTCAAGATTGGGATTTTGTCAAGAGCAAAGTCAAGAACAAAGTAGGGCTTCTGACTCCCTCGACCGGAAACGAGGGATTATCGGTATCGATCTATTGATAATTGTTTGACCGATCGCGTCGATCGGCTATCTTAGGTCATCGCATCTAGTCCATGTGATGGTCGCTTTTCCATGAGGACAAAATGATTACATTATTGCGGGGTAAGAAATCATGACGACGGATCCAGTTAAACTCATGAAACAGGAAGTCGGGAAAGCGGCAGCATCTCGCGTGACTTCCGGACAAGTCGTCGGACTGGGAACGGGTTCGACCACAGCTTATGCCATTCAATTTATCGGCGATCGCCTCAAATCGGGAGAACTCCAAGATATTGTTGGCATTCCCACTTCTTTTCAGGCAGAGGTTCTGGCCAAAGAATATGGTATTCCTTTAACGACCTTGGATGCGTGCGATCGTATCGATATTGCCATTGATGGAGCAGATGAGGTCGATCCCCAGAAAAATCTCATTAAAGGAGGTGGGGCGGCACATACGCGAGAGAAAGTGGTCGATTATCTGGCCAAAATCTTTGTTGTTGTGGTCGATAGCGGCAAATTAGTGGATAAATTGGGGTCGAGTTTCTTATTACCCGTCGAAGTCATTCCCATGGCGATCGCTCCGGCAATGCGCGCTCTAGAAGGATTAGGAGGCAAACCCCAGTTACGAATGGGGGTGAAAAAAGCCGGCCCTGTGGTCACGGATCAGGGGAATTTAGTGGTGGATGTGAAATTTGCATCTCTTGAAGATCCCGTCGGTTTGGAGCAGAAAATTAATAATATTCCCGGGGTTTTGGAAAACGGGTTATTTGTCAATTGTGCTGATGTGGTCTTGGTGGGAGAAATTCAAGATGGCAAACCTGTTGTTCGAGAAATGTAGAGTATTCGTACTGTTCCTCTCATGTTCTCAAGAACAGAATCGTAGAAAAATTTGTTGTCCGCGAACATCGAATTAAATGCGATCCGGGTTCTAAGACAACAGGAGTTGCGATCGTTCAAGAGGGAACGGGACGAGTACCAACGCGATTGAAATCGAGCATCGAGGACAGTCAATCAAACAATCTCTCGATGCTCGACGCGCCTTGAGAAGAGGAAGGCAAAATCGCAAAACCCGCTATCGCCAGCCTCGTTTCTTAATCACAGAATTAGCACCAAGAGATCTGTGTCTGGAGTGGTAAGATCGAGAAGATCGCTAGAGTCGCGATTCAACTAACCTGTGGATTTCCTCTCGACTCAATTCAATGGGATTATTCCGATTGCGCGTTTTGTCTAAAATCTTTTCCAAATCTTCCTTAGTGATGCCATATTCCCCCAAACGCGGAAGTTCTAAACGTTCCGTCCATTCTGACAAAATATCCACTAAGGCATCGCAGTAATAGGAAATTCTTTGCCCTGTTTTTCCTGATAGCAATTCCCCCAGTTTAGCCATTTTTACGATCGCGGGATTATCAGGATCGCGCTGTTTGATAGCTTGCCAATTCACCCGCACCGCCGCCGCCATTAAGCTCCCGCAAACGACCCCGTGAGGAATGGGAAAAAATCCGCCAATCGGTGAGGCTAAACCGTGAACGATCCCCAACCCGGCATTCGCCAAAGCGATTCCAGACATAAGCGAGGCAGAAGCCATCTTTTCCCGCACGGCTATATCCATTGCTCCTTTCCCACAAGCGGGTAGGAGATTCGTCGCGATCGCTTCTAATCCTCCCCATGCGATCGCGTCTGTTAAAGGAGAAGCCGTGGGAGAGAGATAGGGTTCGAGGAGTTGTGTAAAGGCATCCATTCCGCAAGCTGCCGTGATGGAACGAGGACAAGAAATGAGCAATTCTGCGTCTACAATCACCGCATCGGGGATTAAATTTTCATGGCGCAGGGACTTTTTATAACCGTTCTCTCCCACTTCGCTAATTACGGCATTTTTGGTGACTTCTCCTCCCGTTCCCGAGGTGGTGGGAATGGCAATATAAGGCACTTTGATGCCGCTATGGGGAATTCCCTTCCCTACCCCTTCGAGATGGTCGAAAATGGAATTCTCGTGGGGAAGCATTGCCGAAATTGCCTTCCCCATATCAATAACACTCCCGCCGCCAATTCCCACCACCGCATCGATCGCTTCCGGGCGCTTTTCTTGGCAAAGGCGATCGATTTCCGGGGTGGTGGGTTCCCCGGTACAGGTGACGATTTGACTGGCAATTCCAGCACTCTCTAATAGATTTTCAATCTCCGCCAACTTTCCGGATTTTTCTAAGGATTGACGACCAATGACCAATAAAACTTTCTCACTGGAAAACTGAGTCAGAATTTCCGGTAATTTTTTGATATTTCCTGCCCCAAAATACAAAGGGGGAACTTTAGCAAAATTAAACATAATGCGATCGCGAATAACAGGCTAGGGAGCAATAACAGTGTAGGGAATGCCTTTTCGGGGTTCTGCCATCCAAGGGGCTACCGTTTCTCGCCAAATTTTGTAATGTTCCGTTTCCTTGTGAGCCTTCGGACCCTCTTCATTCTCGTAGGCTTCATATAAAATAAACTGACTGGGATTCTCCGGATTTTGCAAAATATCAAAGCGGCGATTTAACGGTTCTTGGATTGAATTCTCGTGATTGATTTGGGTTGCTTTAATGAAATCTTCAATGTTTTCGGGTTTGACCGATACATGAACGCAGGTGACAATCATTGAGTCTTTCCTCCATGGCAAATCTCGATCGCCCATTTTATCATGAATGGCAATTGCGGGTGTATCGAGCAAACCAGCCCGGTTTTTGGCAACAGTAGAGAAATATGTTAAAGGTAAAAATACCGAACTATTCGACCCCACCGCCCAGACGGTAGGGATTGAAGGAGAAACCTTAAATGAACGAATCCTACGAGATTGCCATTCGCGATCGCGCGACAGGAAAAGAATATCGCGCTCGAGTGCCGAGCGATCGTTACATCCTTCAGAGTCTAGAAGACCAAAAAATCGAGCTGCCTTTTTCCTGTCGCAATGGGGCTTGTACCACCTGTGCGGTACGAGTATTATCGGGAGATATTGACCAACCCGAAGCCGTAGGACTCTCCCCAGAACTGCGAAAAAAGGGATATGCGCTGTTATGCGTCGGGTACGCGCGATCGGACATCCGAGTGGAAACCCAAGACGAAGATGAAGTCTACGAACTTCAATTCGGGCAATATTTTGCCAAAGGACGAGTGCGCTTCGGCTTCCCCCTTGACGAAGACTGAAAATAATTGACAGTTGATAGTTGACAGTTGACAGTTGGGAGAAGATAAAGGATGAATTTTTCCCCTCTTCCCCTCCCCCAACTGGTGAGGTGGGGACTGTTCATGGGATAGTAAGAAGAGAAAATTCTTTATAATGGGCGAAACTCATGCAGTCAACTTCCGTCGAACAACTGCAAATCTTCCTCGATATTGCCACAGAAGCCGCCCTCTCTGCTGGGGCCATCCTGCGCGATCGCTGGGGAAAAATCGAATCTATCGAAGAAAAAGGACGACCCGGAGATCTGGTCACTGAAGTTGACAAACAATCGGAAGCCGCCATTCTCAAAATTCTCAATCGCCACTTTCCCGAGCATCCCATTTTAGCGGAAGAATCGGGAATCATCGGCGGCAGTCAAGAACAGTATTTATGGGCGATCGATCCCCTCGACGGCACCACTAATTATGCCCACGGTTATCCCGCTTCTTCCGTTTCCATTGGCTTATTAATTGATGAGATTCCTGCTGTTGGCGTTATCTACGATCCCCTGCGCGATCGCCTTTATCGGGGCGCAAAAGGACTCGGGGCAACCTGCAACCGCCGTCCCATCCGCGTCTCCTCAACGATTGACTTGCGTCACAGCCTGCTCGTGACGGGTTTCGCATACGATCGCCGCGAAACGGTGGATAATAACTACGCCGAGTTTTGTTATTTAACGCACTTAACCCAAGGCGTTCGCAGAGGAGGGTCGGCAGCATTAGATTTAGCCCTCGTTGCTAGCGGTCATTTAGACGGCTACTGGGAACGAGGTTTGAAGCCTTGGGATATTGTGGCTGGAATCGTTCTTCTCGAAGAAGCGGGAGGACGAGTCACGGCTTATGATGAAAGCCCTCGGGATCTCAAATCCGACCGGATCTTAGCGACGAACGGTTATATCCATGAGGAACTTTCTCGCTCGCTTTTAGCCACTCCCCCGATTCACATTTGGTCTGACTGGGAAGCCATGCAAAATTTGGGACGCGAAGATAATCTCCCATCCGAGAAAAAATAGGTCATGACTTGGCCAATTGTTGAATTTTGCCTTCAAAAAATGATCAAACCCCCTAAAATCTAGGCATACTAGAAGCAATCCCGTTCCAACTCGAGAAAATTATGTCTTTTAACATTCAACGCGGACTTTTTAAATATGACATCATCGATCACTATGCTATTCTGGGCATTCCCCTGAATACGGATGCCAAAGCCGTGCGCAAAAAGTATCTCAAACTGGCCAATAGCCTCCACCCCGACAAATTAAGAGGAATCGGCGATCGCGATCGCAAACAAGCCAATGAAATCTTATCGAAGTTAGTCAATCCAGCTTACGAAACCCTCAAGGAAAAGTCGAAGACCCGCACGGAATATCATATCGTCCTCGAACAAACCGGAAAGCGCTTGGCGGGAGAAGGACTACCGAAGATAGAAAGTGAAGAAGCTAAGAAATTATCGCAAGCGAGTGGCGATATCGAGGCCGCCTACAAGCGGGAGATTTCCAACTTGTCCTCAAATCAGTATCAAGCGATCGGTCAATCCTTGGAAAAAATTGCAGTTATTAGCGAATTGAACATGGTGTACCTGATGCGAAAAGAAGGTCAAGGCATCAGAAAACCCGTCGGTTCCCCGCAAACGGCTGGCAAAGTTCCACCGACTGCCTCAAAAGGGAAAAAACAGGTCGCCGCACAAGAATCTCAGCCGCAAACTTCTCCTGTCGAGCCTTACATCCGTCGGGCGCGAGAATATATTGAAAAAGGGAATTACGCCAAAGCAATCCTAGAATTGCGGGACGGTCTCAAACTCGATCCCAAAAATAGCTCTTGTCATAGTTTAATGGGATTGGCCTATTTAAAACAAAATCAGGTCAGCATGGCTAAAGTCCATATTACTAAAGCCTTGCAATACAATCCCAAAGACGAACTCGGACTTAAGGGAAAAGCCGCCCTCGATCGCTTGGCCGCAAGAACGGGGAGCAAACAACAAACCTCATCGACCGCCGGAAAAGGAAAATCTGGCAAGTCCGGTAATAAATCGGGAAGCGGTGGGATGTTCGGGTTATTTGGAGGGAAGAAAAATTAAAATTGGTTATTGGTTATTGGTTGTTGGTTATTGGTTGTTAGTTAGAGACGATCTCAGAGATCGTCTATTGAGGCGAGATGGGCTTTGCTCAAGAGTTATAAGTTGATGATCGTTGTTTGCTATCAGTTCTGGGTAATGAGTTGACAAACAACAAATAACAAACAACAAATAACAAATAACAAATAACAAATAACAAACAACAAACAACAAACAACAAAAATGATCCATCAACCGCCAGCCGGAACTCGAGATTTATTGCCCCTTGACGTTGCCCAAAAACGTTGGATCGCCGATCGCTTGCGTCACGTCTTCCATCAGTGGGGATATCAGCGCATTATTACCCCAACCCTAGAACGGATGGATGCCCTCACCGCAGGAGGCGCGATCGAACCTTCGACGGTGATTCAAGTGGAAGAGGCATCAGAAGGTCGTTTGGGGTTGCGACCGGAACTCACCGCTTCCATCGCGCGCGCGGCAGTCACCCGCATGGCAGGAAGCACTTACCCCCAACGCCTGTATTATAATGCCAATGTTTTTCGCCGCTTCTCGGGGGGACATTACGGCAAACAAATGGAGTTCTATCAAACCGGGGTAGAACTGTTACACGCCTCGGGCAGTTTGGCCGATACTGAAATTATCCTCTTATTGGCAGAGAGCTTGCAAAGTTTGGGGATGGGGGAATGGCAGATTATTCTAGGAGAAGCCGGATTGACGCGATCGCTCCTCTCTCTCTTTCCCGAATCCATCCAAACTCAAGTTCGTCACTGTATTGCCGATCTCGATCGCGTGACTTTGGAATCGCTTCAAAGTCCAGATTTAACAGATGACTTGCGAGAACGAGCACTAAAGTTATTCGATTTGCGAGGAAAACCTGCGGATGTTCTGCAAATCGTTTCCAGTTGGGACTTGGACGAGCGATGTCAAAAGATCGTGCAGGATCTCAAAACCCTATGCGATCGCCTAGAAAGTAGTGCGCCTCATCTCCCCATCGTTCTCGATTTGAGTTTGATCGAAACCATTGATTACTATACGGGGATTGTTTTTGAAGCGGTATCTACCGAAAATAATCAATGCCGCGTCTTAGGCAAAGGCGGACGCTACGATCGCCTGCTCGAACTCTATCATCCCGAAGGCAAAAATTCCCCCGGTATTGGCTTTGCGTTAAATTTAGAAGAGTTACACGCTTGTTTGCTCTCTTCGGAACATTTACCGCGATCGACTCCGGTGAGCGATTGTTTGGTGATTCCCACCAGTCCCCAAGCCGAAATTGCCGCGATTTCTTACGCTCGAGCCTTGCGGAATTCGGAGCCTTTGGTGCGGGTAGAATTAGATTTGGGGGGGCGTTCCCCGGAAGGGATTCGCGAATACGCCAAGACGGCACGCATTTCCTGTTTGGCTTGGATAGAGGCAGATGGAACCCCCAAACTTGAAACCTTAGAGCGATCGCCAAGCGAGGAAACATAATGCGCTTAATTCTCTATGCCAAACCGGGCTGTCATTTGTGCGAAGGATTGCAAGAAAAGTTAGAACAATGCCTCCGTCAAAATGATTTTACTGGCGTGGAATTAACCATACGGGATATTACCACGCGAGAAGATTGGTTTGCCGCTTATCAATATGAAATTCCCGTATTAGCCCGAGAACTCGAAGGGAAGGAGGTGATTTTGCCCCGTCCTTCTCCTCGCACTTCAGTACGGCAGTTAGAGAAGTTTTTACAAAAGTATGGATTTTAAAACCAAAAGGGGCGGAAATGTCCCTCTTTCACTGAAAATAGGATAATTCTCTTTCCTCTCTCTGTATTCCTCTGTGTCTCTGTGGTAAATTCATTCTTTATTCTCCGAAAAAAGTGAGGATCTCTAACTAGAGTTTGATTTTTTATTATTTCTTTAGAATTCGCAACAACATATTCTAAAATAGGGAAAAAGAGCAGGCCACAAAAAATGAGCTTGCGCCAAAAACGTTAGATTGATTGATGAAACAGTTGGCCCGATCGCAAGGATGGAGAACAAAAAAACAGATTGTAAAAAGCTCGAAAATGAGTATTTTTTCAACGATCCCCTCGATCGATCGCGGCAGAGTGCAGACTTTTTCCCTCAATCTTCCCGGTATTTCCCTCAGTGTTTTTCCCAGTCTTATTGTCTTAGTTGAACTCAGAAAAACATTCTCTTTATTTGCGTTAGGAAGTCTACAAGGATTCTCTCTCAACCCAACAGAAGACCTAATCCTTCTGTTGATATCGAGTTGTATTATCCCAGTACTGGCAATTCTTTTTTGGCAAAAAAAGCGGATTCCGACAGAAACTTCGGCACTCGAAACCCACAAAATACAATGCCCATCCCCGAATTGCGATAAGCTGCGAGAACTTGAACAACAACTCGACGCTTCCACACAACTCGCCCATCGCCTCAGCGATCGCCTGCACTATCAAGGAGCGATTATTCATCTGTGCCAATTGAGCTTAGCAGAAACAGAATTCGAGCGTATTCTACAGGAAGCCGCTCGCGCGATCGCCACCACTTTAGATGTCGAATTTGTTGGCATTTTCGAGCTGCTTGCCAATGAGAGTGCCTTTCTCCTCAAAGCCGGAGTTGGCTGGCCCGAAGACTTCCTCGGTTATGCCAAAATCTGGATATCTTCGACCTCTCTTGTCGGTTATACCCTCGAGAAACAAGAGCCGATCGCCTTTGACGATCTCCCCATTGACACCCGCTTTCATGCCTCCCCATTACTCCATAACTGCAAAATCGTCAGTGGGGTCAATCTTCTCATTCCTCAAGGAGAGAGCACCTATGGGATGTTAGGAGCGTACTCGACGCGATCGCGGCAATTTGGGAAAAACGAACGCGAATTTCTCCAAGCCATCAGTGAGATTATCGCCGCAGCCTACCAAAAACAACAACAATTAACTCAACTCAATCTCTTTAAACGCGCCATTGATGCCAGCAGCAACAGTATCGCCATCACCGACGCGATCGCGCAAGATACCCCCATTATTTACGTCAATCCCAGCTTTGAAAAACTCAGCGGATACAAAGCCGAGGAACTGATCGGACAGGGGAGTCGCGCCCTTTACGCTTGCGCAACCCTCAACGCGCAAATCGACCCGAAAATTCAACAAGAAATTGCCCGGGCCAAATTTTGCGGCGTAGAGTATCATACCGTCTTCAAAAATTATCGTCGCGATGGCACGCCTTACTGGAGCGAATTCTATCTCGCCCCCGTCCTCGATCCCCAAGGATGCCTCACCCATTACATTAAAATTCAAACCGACATTAGCGATCGCCACCGCGCCGAGATTGCCCTGCGCAAAAGCGAAGAACATTTTCGCCTGACCTTTGAACTTGCCCCCATCGGCATGTATATTGCCAGTCTCGATGGCTACTATTTACAAGTCAATCAAGCCTTATGCTTGGCGCTAGGCTATTCCAAGCGGGAACTGGTGCAAACCAACCAAAAGGATCTCACCCACCCCGACGATCGCGCAGCCGATCTGGCCATCAATCAAAAACTCCTATTGGGAGAAAGCGATCGCTTTCAACTGGAAAAACGCTTCATTGCCAAAGACGGACATATTGTTTGCGCCTTGCTGCAAGGGGTCATCGTCTTTAACGATCGCGGCAGGCCCAGCCATCTCCTCGGACAATTAGTCGATATTAGCGATCGCAAGGAGGCAGAAGAAGCATTGCGCAACAGCGAACGGCGACTCGAGGGGATTCTCGCTTCCATTGCAGATGTGGTTTGGTCGGCCACCGCCGATGAACTCTTACCCCTTTATCTCAATCAAGCCGCCGAAACCGTTTACGGTCGTCCCGTCGCCGAATTTTTCCAAAATCCCAATCTTTGGCTCGAGATCGTCCATCCCGAAGATCGAGGGCGAGTTAAACGCCAAATGCAAGTCTTAATGGGAACGGGACAGGCAGAAGTTGAATACCGCATTCTGCGACCCGGGGGAGAGGTGCGATGGCTTTACGAACGCAGCCGCGTCGTCCGGGATGAAGACGGGAAACCCTGTTGCATTGATGGCATTAGCAGCGATATTACCGAACGCAAGGAAGCCGAAGCTCAATTGCGTCACAGTGCCTTTTACGATGCTCTCACGGACTTACCCAACCGCGCCTCATTTATCGATCGCCTCTGGCACACCATGCGCCGCGCTAAACGTCGGGGAGGCTATTTATTCGCCGTGCTCTTCCTCGATCTCGACTGGTTTAAAGTGGTTAACGATAGTTTGGGACATACCCTCGGGGATCTCCTTTTGGTCAAAATGTCTCGACGTTTAGAAAGCTGCTTGCGTCCCAGCGATACCCTAGCTCGACTCGGGGGCGATGAATTTACCATTCTCCTAGAAGAACTCGAAGATGTCCGAGATGCCATTGATATTACCGAGATGATTCTCGATAGCCTGCGATCGCCCTTCGATCTCGAGGGTCATGAAGTCTTTAGCAATACCAGTATCGGCATCGCCTTGTCTCAACTCGATCCCCAACCCCCAAACCCCATTATTTACAAGCGCCCCGAAGATTTTTTGCGGGATGCCGATACCGCCATGTATCGCGCCAAAGCCCTCGGGAAAGGTCGCTATGCTATCTTTGACAGTAAAATGCACGCCGGTGCCCGCGCTCGCTTGGAAATGGAAACCCACCTGCGGCGATCGCTGGAACGGCAAGAATTATTTGTCTGCTATCAACCCATTATTGACCTCGCAACGGGCAAATTAATGGGCTTCGAGGCGCTTTTGCGCTGGCAGCATCCCGCAAAAGGGTTAATTTCCCCGGCCAAATTCATTCCCATTGCCGAAGAAACTGGCGCGATCGTGCCCATTGGCGCTTGGATTTTACAGGAAGCGACCCGACAGTTACATTTGTGGCAGGAGCAATTTCCCCATCATTCCTCGTTAACGATCAATATCAATCTCTCGGGCAAACAGATTCGCGAACCGGATTTTATTGACGCGATCGACCGAATATTAGCGCAAACGCAGTTAGCGGGAAGATTTCTCAAATTAGAAATTACCGAAAGCGTCTTAATGGATAACGTCGAAGCCGCAACCCAAATGCTCTTGGCTCTGCGAGAGCGGAATATTCAACTGTGTATCGATGATTTTGGCACCGGTTATTCTTCTTTGAGCTATCTCCATCGCTTTCCCGTCAATATCCTGAAAATCGATCGCTCTTTTGTCAAGCGCATGCAGCCCAACGGGAAAAATTTAGAAATCGTGCAAGCGATCGTTTCTCTGGCCCGAGCTCTGGGTATGGATGTCGTGGCCGAAGGCATTGAAACGGAAACGCAACTCGCTCAACTCAAAGCCTTGGGCTGCGAACTCGGTCAGGGTTATTTCTTCTTTCGTCCCCTCACTAAAAATGAAGTCGAAGACGTGTTAAAAAAAGGATGAAGGATGAAGGATGAAGGATGAAATTTGTCCCTCTTCTCCTCCTCCTCCCCTCTTGCTTATTCCCTTCTCTCCATTGATAATTGATTAATTGATAATTGACAAAAGACTATATGCCTTTACCGAGACGCGCTAGCGGAATTTTGCTGCATCCTACTTCACTCCCCGGTGCTTTTGGTATTGGGGATCTAGGCAAAGAAGCCTATGGTTTTATCGATTTTTTAGTCGAAAGCGGCCAGCAGGTGTGGCAAATCTTGCCGATCGGACCGACGGGATATGGAAACTCTCCTTACCTTTCCTATTCGGCACTAGCCGGAAATCCCCTGTTGATCAATTTAGAATGGCTCGAGTCCGAGGGATTGTTAAGCGCGGCGGATTTGGCAAGTTTACCGGAATTCGATCGCGATCGCGTCGATTACGATCGCGTCATTGCCAGCAAGTTTCCCCTCCTCAAAAAAGCCAGTCAGAATTTTTCCACCCTTGCC
>JBFRWJ010000654.1:0-3761 GCA_051439525.1 Spirulina sp.
TCGGGAACGATCACCGGTTCATCGGGATGATAATAAATCCCCATATCTACCCCAAAAAACCAATCCATTCTTTCTGACCAAATCAAGGCGAGAATAGTTTTGAGTAGTCCGGGAATTAAGTCTTGTAATTCGTTATCCACAGGTGTATCGTCGGAATCCGGTAAGTCTTCAGCAGAGGGGAAACATTGTCTGGGATTATATTCTAATAGCATTGTTTCTCAAACCAATACTTTGCTTTTTATTCTAGCAAACATTTAACTAGGAATTAGGATCGATTCCGTGAGAACGGAGAAATTCTTCCAGACGTTGGAAGGTTGAGGAAGCAAGAACGGGTAAAATCTCCGACTTGGAGCGATTTTGCAAACGATGAAGCCTCAATTAAAGAGTTTCAAGCCTTTCGCACTCCGGTTTTAGGATAGGATTTAAATGCTTTTACTCCGGTTGTAAACCCGAGCCGACGGGTGCAGTAGAATTTAATTTGAGATCGGGATGATCTTCCATAATTTGGCGCATATTCCATTCATTTCTGAACAGTAAAACCGGACGATCCCAATTATCTTTCACCGTGAAAGTATTGAACAATCGTCCTACTTTTTCTAAGGCTTCCCAACCTCCTGCAACCCACCTCGCCAAACTATAGGATAAAGGTTCTAACCTTGTTTCCACATTATACTCATTTTGCAGGCGAAATTGTACCACTTCAAATTGTAGCTGTCCCACGGCAGCTAAGATCGGGTCGCGCTTGAATTCATCCGTAGAATACATGATTTGTACGGCACCTTCTTCCTGCAATTCTTTAATTCCTTTATTAAATTGCTTGAATTTAGAAGGATTGGGATTTTTCAGATAAGCGAACAGTTCCGGAGAAAAACAAGGAATTCCCTCATATTCCAACTTCTTCCCTTTATAAATCGTATCACCAATGGTAAAAACCCCCGGATTATTCAAGCCAATAACATCCCCGGCATAAGCTACATCGAGAGATTCTCGACCTTGCGCGAACAATTTTTGCGGTCTTGACAAACGCACCGTTTTCCCTGTTCTTGCATGACTGACCGTCATATCTTTCTCAAATTTTCCCGTACAAACTCGGATAAACGCAACGCGATCGCGATGCTTGGGATCCATATTTGCCTGTAGTTTAAAAACAAAACCGCTAAAATCGGGATTGGTGGGAGCAATCGCGCCGCGCGTGGAATTTCTTCCCTCGGGCTTGAGGGCATATTCTAAGAAAGCTTCGAGGAAAAGTTGTACCCCAAAATTGGTCATAGCACTGCCAAAAAAGACGGGGGTTAATTGACCGGAATGAATCTTTTCTAAATCGAAATCCGAGCCAATTTCTTCGAGAATTTCTAGATGTTCTTTGAGTTCGTAATAGAGTTCTTGTTCGAGGAGTTCTTCAATTCTCGGATCCCCGAGATCGATCGTTGTTGCTTCTGCAGCCTTGCTGCCGTGAGCGCGACGCTCAAATAAGTGAATTTTCTGTTGTCGGCGATCGAAGACTCCCTTAAAGCGATCGCCCATGCCAATGGGATAATTCACCGCATAGGTCTGCAATCCTAATTCTTGCTCGATCTCGTCCAATAATTCTAGGGGATCCCGTCCGGGGCGATCGAGTTTGTTGGTAAAGGTAAAAATCGGCAAACCGCGCATTTTACAAACCTCAAACAGCTTTCGGGTTTGCGGTTCCAATCCCTTCGCCGCATCGATGAGCATCACTGCATTATCTGCCGCCGCGAGAGTGCGATAAGTATCTTCACTAAAGTCTTGGTGTCCGGGAGTATCGAGCAAGTTAATTTGATAGCCGTCATACTCGAACTGCAATACCGTTGAGGTAATGGAAATCCCCCGTTGCTGTTCCATTTCCATCCAATCCGAAGTCGCCTTCCGTTGCGCCCTTCTCGCTTTCACCGATCCCGCTTCGTGAATGGCTCCACCATAGAGTAACAGCTTTTCCGTCAGCGTCGTTTTTCCCGCGTCCGGGTGAGAGATAATGGCAAAATTGCGGCGAATATTAACCGCTTTATTCAGTTCACTTTGCAGTTCGACAGACATTTTTTCAATTATCAATTATCAATGAACAATTATCAATGAACAATGAGCAATTACCCATTACCGATTCCCCATTATCCTTCCCCAAATACTTCTTTTTCTCGCCCAATCCACCATTGACCTAAATTGAGCAAATCTTGATGGATGTCCTGAAGACGTTGGATGTATTCTTCGGGAGAGAGGCGATCGCGACTTTCCTCGAGTTTTTTCAGGCGAAGTTGTACTAACAGCCAGGGTTTGGCCTCTCCGTTGGTTTTTTCGATGTAACGTGCTAGTTCTTCGGCATTCATGGGGTTTGGCGATCGCGTTGAATCAATATTGTGAATGAACTCGAGCAAATGTACTTATGCCCTTGGACTCAATCTCTATTTTAAACGCCTGCGAGCATCTTGCACCGCATCCCGAATAGCACTAAGCTAGATGGGGTAGGGGGGGATAAATCGCTGTAACCCTTGCGTTACTTAGCTTAACGAACAAGAAACCCACCCCGATCTAGAAACGTTCTCAAAACGATTCAAATCCATAAGCACACGGTAATCTCATGCTTAATACTCTGATTTCTCAGGTCAAAAATTGGTTTCCCGCAGAGGAAGTTCAAGCGCACTGCGATGGTCCCTGTGGCGTTTACGATCCTTCTTCTGCGAGAATTACAGCAGAAGCGGTACTATCGATGACCCAAAAATTGATTGCGCTAGAACTCCCCGATGCTAGCGATAAAAATGCAGTTATTGCTTATAACAATACTTTCTCTCGGTATGTTGCCATCAAAGAAGAACAGGCACACAAAACCAAAGAGGACTTATTGGTTCTGTGGACGGATTATTTCAAACCCGTTCATTTGGAAAAATTCCCCGATCTCCACGATACTTTCTGGAAAGCAGCAAAGCTCTGCTCTTCTTGTAAAGTAGAAGTGAGTGAAGCTCATGCAAAAGAACTCGTCGAAACGGTTGAGAAAATTCACAATATGTTCTGGCAAAGCAAGGAACGTGATGTTTCTTGGTACTTGGCTAAACCTTCTTAATTCGTTTTTATGGCCGAATTTCTCGGTTTTCCGTTGTTTGGAGGCGTTGATTTCAGCGCCTTTTTTTATCCCCCCCACCCCTCTTGGAAAAGGGGGGAGAATATCGTGAGTTATCCAGAATTAACGCGATCGCATCGAGAACTCTTTCTCTGGCTGTTGAGAAAACGGTGTAGATTTCGCATTGCAGGAAATTCTATGTTGCCGTTATTAAAGCCCGGTGAGGAAATTTTAATCGATTTACAGGCCTATCAAAAGACTCTGCCTCGCGTTGGCGATCTTGTTATTGCAAGACATCCTCAAAATCCGGAATTAAAAATAGTTAAAAGAGTAACTATAATATTAGAAAATGGGGATTGTTTTCTGCAAGGAGATAATCTGAGAGAAAGTACCGATAGTCGGATGTTTGGTGTTGTGAAATGCGATTATATTTTGGGTAAAGTTACAAGCCGTTTTGGTTAAAATAGCCGATACTGCATTGAACTAAACAGCTTTAGAGGTTCTATTAGCTTGAATCTGACAAATTTTTTCAGCGCAGGCCATTTTAATCCAATCTTGACGATCGATCTTTTGTCGTTGACACTCTGCATCAATACTTTGCAGTAATTCCAATGGAAGGGCAATACTAATTTGTTGCTTTGCTTGAAAATGACCTGTGAAATGCTCGGAGACATCTACCCCTGAATGAGCT
>JBFRWJ010000655.1:0-9868 GCA_051439525.1 Spirulina sp.
GGCTTCAACTTTATCAAAAGGTTCGTGTAAGGCACTGATAAAAATTACGGGAATTTCCCGAGTTTGGGGATTTTCTTTGAGTTGCCGGCAGACTTCGTAACCCGATAAATCCGGCATCTTAATATCGAGTAAAATCAAATCCGGTTGTGCCTCTCGTGCCGAGGCTAAAGCTAAAGTTCCATTAGTGACGCTGCGCACGTCGTAACCGCGATCGGATAAAGAGGTGGAAATGAGTCGGAGAGAATCTAGGGTGTCATCGGCTACTAAAATTTCGGGAACTTTACCATAAAATAAATTGGGGGTCATCTCGCTTGGCTCCAATTCAAAATTCTCAATTCAATGCAGGCGCTAAGGCGCAATTTTTTTGAATTTTGAATTTTGAATTCAAAAAATGGTTACAGTCGATTAGTCATGGCGACTAAATGAAGAATTTCGGCAAATTGGTAGTTATGCACCATCTGTTTTAACTCCGCCGCGATAACGGGATATTGCGGGGCAATTTCTTCAATGAGGTCAAACATTGAGTTCGGCTTGGCGATAATCGCAGCTTTATTGAGTTTTTGCAGCCATTCGGCAGGGATCTCGGCTAGAACATTCGCACTCAAAGAGGATTGCGATCGCTCCCGAGCGGTAGAAGGAGAAGTCTCTTGGTATATAAAAATTATACCCAAATGCTCGGCTAATTTTTGAAATATTAAATCTTTCTTAACAGGTTTTCTCACAAAATCATCGCATCCTTTAGAGAGGACAATATCTCGTTCTTCCTCCAAGGTACTAGCCGTGAGGGCAATAATGACCGTTGCTTGCCCGTTGAGATTCGCTTTAATTTGCTGGGTCGCTTCGTAACCATCTAAAACCGGCATGCGCATATCCATCCAAATGAGGTGGGGTCGCCACTCCTGCCAAATTTCCACGGCTTCGCGACCATTGGCTGCCTCGCGCAGCTCGAAACCGAAGGGGGAGAGAAGTTTGACCAAAAATTGGCGATTCGTCCAGCGATCGTCGGCCACGAGAATGCGATAGGTGGGCTGTCCTTCCGCAAGAGCGATCGCTTCTCGACGGGGCGCGGATGGGGCGATTTCGGCGCGAGAAGCTACCTGCACGGGAATGGTTAGGGTAAAGGTCGTTCCCTCCCCCAATTGGCTTTCTACGCTTAAATTTCCCCCCATCAGGCGGGCAAATTGTTGGCTGATGGTTAAGCCCAAACCCGTTCCGCCTTTGTCCTCCTGCGCTTGGGTAAAGGAGGAAAAAATCGTCTCGAGGTGTTCGGGTGCAATGCCCCGTCCCGTATCGGTAACCTCGATTTGCAAGACCGTCGGTTGCTCTGCGGACAGACCTCGAGCCTGAACGGTAATACTCCCCGCATCGGTGAATTTTACGGCATTGCCCAGCAAATTGATTAAAATTTGCCGCAATTTTCTCTCGTCACCGTGCAAGTATTGAGGGACGTCATCTTCCCAATATACTTGCAATAACAATCCTTGGGTTTCGCATCGTTGGTCGAAGAGGGCATAGAGTTGATTGAAAAGGCGGTGCAGGTCGAAGTTGACTGAGTGGAGAACGGTCTTCCCTGCCTCGATTTTGGACAGATCTAAAACATCGTTAATTAACTCCAGCAAATGCTCGGCACTGTATTGAATGGTTGTTAAATATTCCCGTTGGGTTGGCGTTAAACTCGATTGACTATTCAGGAGTTGAATAAAACCCAAGATCGCATTGAGAGGCGTGCGCAATTCGTGGCTCATATTGGCTAAAAATTTGCTTTTCGCTTGGTTGGCCACTTCTGCGTCTTGTTTGGCGTGTTGCAGTTCTTGAAATTTCTCGGTTAAGGTTTCTGCCATCTGTTGGAAGTTCCGCATTAAAGATGCGAGTTCGATCGCGGGACTTTTCGACCAACGAATCACTTGTTTTTCCGAAAGGCGATCGGGCAGGTTGGTGGTAACGCGGGCGAGTTGGGACAAAGGTGCGACCAACTGACGACTAATCAAAGTGGCTAGAATCAGAGCGATACCGGAGATGGCGAGTAAGATGGCTAGGTTTTGGATGTGGACGCGCTCCACGGCTTGAACGTGAGGTTTTGCGGGGTTTTCCAATATGAGAAGCCAAGGGTCAATGGACTCGGGAACGGTTTCGCGGATGAAAAAGGAGTGAGTCCAGCGCACCATAAAAAGCGGACTGCCTTCCGTTGGCAACCACTGATAAGTCCCCGCCTCGAGGGGAACGATCGCTCCGGTTTGTCGTTTGTCGAAGGGGGTGCCTCGGGTTCGTTCGGGAACGGTGCTGCTGATGATGTTATAGTCGGTATCGACTAAGGTGGCTTGGAGTTGGGATTCTTCAATGGCCTCTTGGATGAGAGATTGTAAGGGATCGAGATCGATCTGTCCCCAAATGATTCCCCATACTTTTCCACCTTGAAGAATGGGCTGTCGCAGGAGGACGCGATTTTCTGTGGGGGTTGCGGGATCGAGATTCCCGAGTAAAAGTGTAGGTGATGCTATCTCTGCGGCAGGTTCTGAGTCGGCAATCTGCAAACTCCGTCCCTCGCCTAAAATCGGGGGAGATTCTGCGATAATGCGATCGCGATCGTCGGCGATGGCGATATGTTGAAAGTCCGGGATAATATCCCGCGCGCTTTCGAGTTGTTGTTGGAGTAAGGCGCGATCGCTGCTTGAAGACGAGGCCACTTTCGCGATCGCTTTCAATCCTTCTCGATGTTGTTCGTACCAGTTGCGGATGAGAGCATGGAGGTGATGGGAGGTGCTTTGGAGTTGTAAATGCTGTTCGGTATTAATATTATCGACCACTTGATGGCTATCGACAGCCATAAAAACAAGGGTGGGGAAAAACACAAAGGCAACGAGAATATTAAAGAGAGTTTGGCGCAGGGAAAGAGTGCTGAGAGCTGGCGATCGAGAAAATAAGCGATGAATTGGGGTATAGGTGAGAATTAAACTGGCACTCAAAGCATTAAAAATCCCATTGACGGACTGCTTGAGCATGATGATTTGCACCTGCGTCGGGTCAACCTTTAAGACTTGCCCGTAAAAGAACATCACCAGAGGAATGCCGATAAAGAGCCAGTAGCAACCATTGAGGAGGGCTAAATTCTGTTTGTAGCGCTTGTAGAAAAGGCTGACAAAGAGAAATTCACAGGCAAAAATGACGATCGCATAGGGATGTTTCCAAAGAAAATAAGTACAGCTTGCCGAAGCGATCGCTGCCAAGAAACCCCATCTCGCCCCATACAAGCAGAGGACGAGCCAAACAGCGATCGTGCCAAAGAGGAAATCAATATGAAAGAAAAAAGACCAGCGCCAATAATTGCCCAATATACTCAAGGCAGTTAATAACATCACCCCGAGAATATCTTTGGACAATAACGATAATTTTGATTTTTTGAAGCTCATCTGTCTAACTCCAACTCTTTAACCCCAAAATCGAGGGTTCTCTGCTCCCCGTTCATTGATAATTGTTCATTGTTCATTGTTCATTGAAACGATCGGTGTTCTCGCGAAACATTCTGCATTCTCGAACGCCAAAAGCGATCGCGCTCGAGTTCTTCTCGTTTGCGATCGCTTATATCCCGGATGATTTTGGATGCACCCACGATCTTTCCCGTGGCATCCTTTAAGGGATTAATGGTGACGGAAACGTCGATGGGGGTGCTATCTTTGCGCAGGCGGACGGTTTTGAGGTGGTCTATCCGTTCTCCCTTTTTCAAGCGATCGAGAATTACTGACTCTTCTTCCTCGCGATCGGGAGGCACGAGCATGGAGATATTTTGACCAATGGCTTCACTGGGGGAGTAACCGAACAAATCAACGGCTCCGGCATTCCAACTGGTGATCGTCCCCTCTAAGTTTTTGGTAATAATCGCATCGTCTGAAGATTCTACCACGGAGGCTAAAAGGCGAGAGGTTTCCTCGGCGTGTTTGAGCTCGGTAATATCTTCAGCAATCCCTGCCACTCGGTACACTCTGCCTTTCTCATCGTACACGGGAAAGCCGCGATCGCGAATCCAGCGTATTGTGCCGTCGGGGCGCAGGATGCGATACTCTTCATCAAAATCCCCTCTCGCAGCCTTCTCAATAAAAGCGGCTTCTACCCGGTGGCGATCGTCCGGATGAATGGCTGCGCTCCATTCCCAAGGATTCTCGTACAAAGATTCGCAGTTACGTCCCCAAATGGTGATAAATGCAGGACTAATATATTCGATTTCCGCAAACTCTTGCAACTCGGTATTATAACGCGTCAGCCAAAAGACCTCTTGAATATGTTCGGATAGTTGGCGAAATTTGGCTTCGCTTTCCCGCAAACTCTTTTCGATCTGCTGGCGATCGGCGATTTCTTGGTGCAAGGCGCGATTGCTGGCGGTGAGTTCTTCTGTTCTCTCTCGCACTCGTTTTTCTAATTCATCGTTGAGCTTTTTGATTTGAGTGAGAGAAAAATATCGTTCTAATTGACTTTGAATGCGAGCTAAGACTTCTTCAATGTAAAAGGGTTTGGTAATATAATCGACACCGCCCATGTCAAAGGCTTTAATTTTATCAAAAGGTTCGTGTAAGGCACTGATAAAAATAATGGGAATTTCTTGGGTTTGGGGATCTTGCTTGAGTTTCCGACAAACCTCGTAACCCGATAAATCCGGCATCTTAATATCGAGTAAAATTAAATCCGGTTGTGCCTCCCGCACCGAGGCTAAAGCCAAAGTTCCATTGGTGACGCTCCGCACATCATAACCATGACTGGATAAAGATTGGGAAATGAATCCGAGAGAATCTATGCTGTCATCGGCAACTAAAATTTCGGGAACTTTGCCATAGAATAGATCTGGAGTCATATTGCTTTGCTCCACTGAAAAATTATTAATTCAAAGCTCAACAAGTCGATCCCGATAGGGAATATCGGGGTAGGTTCGGCAATAATGGCAGCTCGATTCAGTTTTTGCAGCCATTAGGGGGCAGTTACATTAGAGCATCTGCACTCAAAGACGATCGCGATCGCACGAGTTGGGAAGGTTTAGAAATATCTTGGGTATACACAAATTGTACCTAAATGCTCGACGAATTTCTGAAAGATTAAATCTTTCTTAACAGGGTGTTGTTGGTTGTTGGTTGTTGGTTGTTGGTTGTTGGTTGTTGGTTGCTGGTTAAGTCTTCTCCCTCTTCCCTCTCTTCTCCCTCCCCCTCTTCCCCAGTGGGCGCACTGACGGGAAGACTGTCGCCAACGTAGTAAAATGAGGAAGAAGTTCTCGGCAAACTCATTGCCTCCAAATGTTCGGGAAGTCAATCAATAGTATCAAACTTTAGCAAGGGCAACGCATCAATTGATGAAACCTAAATTTAAAACAAGTCAAGACTGGGAAAAAGCACAAATTCTCATGCAGCCTTCCTTGATCCGCGTTATTGATAATATTAGAAAACATCTAGATACTTCTCGTTGGAAAGGCACTTACGAGGATATCCAAGATCCCTTTCCCGGACATCGACTGCGCTTGACTTATGAAGAGCGATCGCTGACCTTCGATCTCTGGGATTTATGCTTTCAAGCCTGTTTTCTCAACTATCCCCCTCTCTCTCATCCCCAACCCGAAGGAGAAGTGGAAGTTGATATCGACTCTCGCTTATTTGACGAACGAGGAGAGGTAGAGTGGAATCTACTCGATGAGAAAGTCAAACAATTGATAGATGCAATTTTTGCCGATTTAGCCTAATATTTTCCAGTCACCAGTCACCAGTCACCAGTCACCACCTCACCAGTTCCGGAAATGATACAAACATTAAAAGACATTCAAATTAATTTGGGAGCAATTTTTGAGGGAGAATCTACCGTTCCTCAAAGTTTTGGCAATGATGTCGAGGCATTAGAAACTGTCAACAAAGGCGTTATCGTCTGCGATCGCTCTCATTGCGGACTGATTCGACTGACCGGAGAAGATCGCATCCAGTTTCTCCACAATCAAAGTACCAATGATATTAAACGCTTGCAACCCGGAGAAGGCTGTCAAACGGTCTTTGTTTCTTCTACTGCCAGAACCCTCGATTTAGCAACAGTTTACGCGACAGAAGCAGAATTATTGCTCTTACTCTCTCCCGGTCAAAATCCGTCGATGATGAAATGGTTGGATCGCTATCTTTTTCCGATGGATCGCGTTAAACTTGCGGATCTTTCCGAAGAAATGGCGATTTTTACTCTCATGGGGGAAGGCAGTGACGATTTTGGTCAAACTCTGGGTTGGGAGGGTTTATCGGGTCAGCAAGAGGGCATTCACAAAACATTCAACCTCGCGGGAGAAGAAGTCAGAATTGCCGTGGGAAATGGTTTGGCACTGCCCGGATATACGTTGATAATGTCCGCAAACAGTGGGGCAAAACTCTGGGCAGAATTAGTGCAGAAAGGAGCTGTATCCGCAGGCGATCGCGTTTGGGAACAACTGCGCATTCAACAAGGAAGACCCGTTCCCGAAGCTGAATTAACGGAAGAATATACACCTTTAGAAACGGGTTTGTGGCAGGCAATTTCTTTTGAAAAAGGATGTTACATCGGTCAAGAAACGATTGCTCGTCTCAATACTTATAAAGGCGTAAAGCAACGTTTGTGGGGCATCAAACTCGATGCTCCCATCCCTGCCGAGACTCCCATTATCATTGATGAAAAGAAAGTCGGTAAAATTACCAGCGCGATCGAAACTCCCTCGGGTTGTTTGGGGTTAGCATATCTGAAAACAAAAGCCGGGGGAGAAGGTTTAAAGGTTAAAATTGGTGACAGTACGGGGGAATTTATTGCCGTTCCGTTCTTGAGTCATGAATATTATGAGGGAAAGCAATCTTAATGAGTCTTTAATTTTTGGATTTCTTTTCTTCTAATTCAGACTTTAACTCTGCCAACTCTAGATCGATCGCGCTAGGAGGCGTTCCGGTAGGAGAAGCGATCGCGGGAGACGAACTTCCTTGAGTAAATTGAGTTTGTAACTCTTCTAGCTCCAGATCGATAGAGTTGGGAAGAGTTTTTAAATCTTGTAAAATTTCCGCGATCGCAGCATAACGCTGAGCGATCGCCGATTGTAACATCTTATCTAAAATTGCTCCAAATTCTTCAGCAATGGGATATTTTAAATATTGTCGCCACATCCATTTTCCTTGCTGAATATCGAAGAGATCGAAGGGATGCAAACCCGTTACAAGATGAATGCAAGTCACTCCCAAACTATAAATATCGCTAGCATAAGTTGCCCGACCGAGCGCTTGTTCGGGAGCTAAAAATCCCACCGATCCGATTGCCGTCCCCGTCTGTTCTAAGGTTTCGCGATCGATCGTTTTTGCTGCCCCAAAATCGACTAAATATAACAAGCGATCGCTTTGGCGGCGAATGATATTTTCCGGCTTAATATCCCGATGAATGACTTGATTTTCGTGAACGAAGGCTAAAACGGGGAGGAGATTTTCCAGTAAAGCGCGAACTTTAATTTCATCAAAAGTTCCCACTTTAGCGATTTCCTGCGCTAAATGTTCCCCCGCAATAAATTCCTGTACCAAATATTGGCGATCGTCCCAAGAGAAATAAGCCAGTAAATCGGGAATTTGCGGATGATGTCCCAACTCGTCTAACTGAATTGCTTCTCGTTCAAATAATTCTGCTGCTTTGGCGATCGCGCTTTTTTCTCTGACCCGAGGAAAGAATTGCTTGATAACACAATAGGGTTTGGACGGTTTATCTTCGTCGATCGCCAAAAAGGTTTTCCCAAATCCCCCTTGTCCCAAAGGTTTAAGCGTTCGATAGCGATCTTTGAGAATTAATTTTGCACCACAAGTCTGACAATATTTGGCATCGTCGGGATTTTCAGGGTAAGAACAGTAGGGATTAATACAGTAGCTCATGGGTGAAGAACGAATTTCCTCTCTTTATCCTATGCCTGACGACCGGAAAAAAAGCGATCTCAAATCTTAACCATTTGACGATAGAATAGAAAGGCACGACAAACAGCAAAACCCAGTTAGAGCATGAAAGCAGTCGAAAAAGAAATTTACAACGATAACCTCTTCGATCGCCTGTTTATTGCCCTATTTACCCGCAAAATGGCGATCGCGTTGGGCAAGAGAACCCAACAGAAGGGCTATGATGGTTTTGTGGACTTGTCCAAACAAATTGTCTGCGGTCGCACTCCCCAAGAACAGCAAGAAGTGGTTGCGGTGATTTTACAATCTTTAGTTCCCGCACAACTCCTCGCGATCGTGCGGACGGTTTTTTCCCCGACGAAATTAGTTTGCGAACTCAATGCTTGGTTTGGAGCTACGTTCTTTCAATGGTTGGTGGGATCTTGCGAAGTGGTTGAAGTCGAAATTCCTACCGAAGACGAAACGACAAAAATCCAAAAAAGTGGCATTCATATTAAGAAATGTAGATATTTAGAGAATAGCGGTTGCGCCGGGATGTGTGTAAATATGTGTAAACTGCCCACGCAAGATTTCTTTACACAAAAATTTGGCATTCCCCTCACCATGATTCCCAATTTTGAGGATTTCAGTTGCGAGATGATTTTCGGACAGACTCCCCCTCCCCTGGAAGCCGATCCGGTTTCTCATCAATCTTGCTTGGTCGATCGATGTTCTGTTGCCAAACAACCCGTGCAACCCTGTCCGAAAGTTCGCAATTAACTCTTTTCTTATCTTTTTGCTTAGCAAATTTTTCGCCTAATGACAAGATCGGTTTGAGATCGCTGTGAGGGTTAATACCGATCTTGCAAAATGCTGGAAAATTCGGCCATCGTAAAAATAAGCCCACTCTTAATTCAAGATTTTAATTCCACGACCTTAATTTTAACCCCAGACAGATTTTTGAGTGGCACATTCCGGAAACAAAACTTTTCCTGAGAAAGACTGATTAACAAGACCGCGATCGCGTCCTTTTTCAGTACTGTCTCAACTTAGCAGAAAATTTGGAGAAGTTCAGTTATGTTTGGCCTCTTTAAGAAAACCGATCGACCTCCCGGACGAAAATTCGATCTCTGGAAAGGTAATGCTATTGTGACTGAAGCCATTTATCCCGATCGCCGAGGTTGCGTTCAATTTCGCGGTTCTTGGTGGTTTGCTCGGGGGACTAACGAGATTAACGTTTCCCCCGGTGCTTGGGTGAATGTCATCGGACGGGACGAGAGAACTCTCCTCGTCGAACTCCCCAAAGCGATCGATCTTCAGAAAAGTTGAAGATTTTCCTCTCTCTGTTGCGATCGCCAGCAATGCTAAAATCGAAGTCCAGAGCAAATAGCTATCTCCCGAAAATCGGACAGTAGCGAAAAAGTCCGACTAACAGTTGCATTAACGATTAGATTGTCAAGCGATCGTGACTCAATTCGCCCTCGTTATTGGTAATAAAAATTATTCTTCTTGGTCTTTGCGTCCTTGGCTGGCCATGAAACAAGCCGGCTTGGAGTTTAGAGAAATTCGCATTCCTCTCGATACTCCAGATACCCATCGAGAAATTCGACGCTATTCTCCTTCCGGACGCGTCCCCGTTTTGCTGCACGATAATCTCGCAATTTGGGAATCTTGGGCGATCTGCGAATATATCGTGGAAAATTTTGCCCCGCAGTTACTTCCTCGCGATCGCGAAGCAAGGGCGATCGCCCGGGCGGTGAGTCTGGAAATGCACGCGGGATTTCAAGCACTGCGGCAAAATATGCCGATGGACTGTCGCAACCGCTTTCCGGGGGAAGGCATGACCCCTGACGTTCGTGCCAATATTATACGAAAAAAGAACGGGAGATTGATAGCCCCGTCTCTTTAGAGCGGGGTAGAAAATCGACACGGCGGCTTTAGCCGCCCGATAGTCCGATAAACTTGTTGGCTGAAAAAGCAAAAATTTTGATATC
>JBFRWJ010000656.1:0-3020 GCA_051439525.1 Spirulina sp.
GATTTTTCTTTAGTCCAACTCAATGAATTGCGAATGAGTAGAACTATTATCTTGCTTATGTCGGCATGCCATGATAATATAGATAAGATAGAAAGTCAATAATTGATAACTGATAATTGATAATTGAATAATGGAACTTTTAATTGTCGAAGACGATCGCGAAATCGGCCAGCTCATTCAAGATACCCTCGCCCGAGAAGGCTTTCAATGTTTGCGAGCAACAGATGGCTTACAAGCCTTAGAAGTATATCGGGAAAAACAACCGGATTTGATTATTCTCGATATTATGTTGCCAAAATTAGATGGTTTGGAAGTCTGTACCCGCATCCGCCAAAAAGAAGGTTTAAAAGACCCCTATATCTTAATGCTGACGGCAAAAGGAGAAGAAATCGATCGCGTCATCGGCTTATCCACCGGTGCTGATGATTATTTGGTCAAACCTTTTAGTCCCCGGGAGTTAGTGGCGAGAGTGCGAGCATTATTGCGGCGCAGTTTGCGACACGAAAGCGCGCAGATTTATCAAACCCAACACTTTACCATTGATGGCGATCGCCATATTGCCCAGCGCACCCTCGAAAATGGCACAGAAGAAACCTTAGATTTAACCACCTTAGAATTCAAATTACTGACTGCGTTTATGAGCTATCCCGGTCGAGTGTGGAGTCGTCCCCAATTAATCGAAAAACTCTGGGGAGATGATTTCTTTGGCGACGAACGAGTCGTGGATACCCACGTGGGAAGATTGCGCAAGAAAATTGAATTAGATTCGTCCCATCCGACTTTTATTAAAACGGTAATTGGCGTGGGTTACAAATTTGAAGACAGTTAAAAGACAACACTTTCTAGCCCTTTTAACGCGGTCTATCTGCTCCCGCAATCGCTCTTTTTTGTTAAGTTAGCGGATATTGCGACGGCGTAGGAGTTAAATTAAAAATAGCGCTTTCACGATGAACCGATTCCCATGACTCCAGATCGAACCCCTGTCAAGCTCATTCTCGATACCGACCCGGGCGGTGATGATATATTTGCCTTGTTTTGGATTCAAAGTTTAGTCAAACAAGGATTTGCCGATTTAGTTGCCGTTACGACTGCCGAAGGCAACGTTCCTGCCGAATATACCTTTAATGCAGCTTGTCAGATTCTCGAATTGGGGGACTTGGAACACGTTCCCGTGGGTCGAGGGGTTCGCGTTCCCCACAAATACTTTACCGATGCCTCCCACATTCACGGTCCCGACGGCATGGGCAACCTGTCGCGAACCCTACCGGAAGTGCGTCAAAATTTTGCCGACGCGATCGCTTCCGACGACCTGATTATTGAAAAACTGAAAGAAGAGCCCGGAGCCATTACCCTCATCGCGATCGCCCCCCTCAACAATCTGGCGGCGGCAGAAGCGAAAAGCCCCGGCATCCTCACCCTCGCGCGAGAAATTATTATTATGGGAGGGGCTTTTCAAATGCAGGGCAATGTCACCCCTTACGCCGAGTTTAATATGGCCTTTAATCCTCAAGCCGCAGAACGAGTTTTGGACTCCCGCAACGATTTGGTAATTTTGCCCTTGGATGTCACGCGGCAGTTAGTTTTTACCCGCAACATGATGGAACAAATCCTGCGGGTCAATCCCCAAGGACAACTGACTCAATTTATGAAAGAATTGGCAGAATTTTTAACCCAAACATCGCTACAATATCGAGAAACCAAAGGCGAATTTGGCTTCTTAGTTCACGATGCGCTCACTTTAGCTTATTTGTTTTATCCAGAAACATTGCAGTTTAGCCGTGCCAGAGTACGCGTGGAAACGAAAGGAGAATTTACGCAGGGTCAAACCCTGATGGATCGGCGTCACGCGATCAAAGAAACAGCCAATGCTTGGGTGGCGATCGATGTTGATGTCTTAGGTTTCTTTACTTGCTTTTTGGAAGATTTAAAAACCCTTGTCGGGATTACCATCGACTAAGATAGTATCTCCCATTAAGGGAGTGCTGCCAGTTCTTTCTGAGTTTCGAGAACATAATCGGGAATACAATTTTCTCGCATATAAGTATGGTAGTTGTCCACGATCCGATCGCATCGTTCTCGACTCCAACTGCAATAACGGGAGAGAAGATCGATAACAATGGGAAGTGCATCTAAGCCATAATTTTCCTGTAGGGCGATCGTGGTGCGACGGCGCAAAATATCCACCGCCGTTTCCGCCATTTCTGAGGTGACCGCATAGACAATTTGTGCTTTAATATCCGGCAGGTTGGCGGAGATGCGATCGGCCAGTTCGGGATGGTCTCGCGTCAGGGCTAAAACCTCTTGGCTTTTGGCACCGTAAAGACTGAAGAGATGGTAAATGATGGGGGCAGAAATGCGATCGCCATACTCTTGCAAAGTTTGTTGAATACTCGGATCTGTCGGGAGAATACAACCGGGAAGGGGTGCAGTTAAAGTCGGACAAACCGATGCCTTGCGTCCCATTTTCGCAAATACCGCATCGACAATTTCTTCCCCGACGTGGCGATAAGTGGTGAGCTTACCGCCGATGAGAGAAATCATATTTTTAAGGCCTTCTTTCTGGCGATCGTCAAGGATGTGCTTGCGAGTCAGTTCTCCCGGCTTTTTCCCTTCTTGATAGGGCAGGGGACGCACGCCGCAGTAAGTAAAAATAATATCCTTCCGCGTTAAACTAGCAGTGGTAATAATATTGTTGGTTTCGGTTAATAAATAATCGATCTCTGTGTTGTCTGCTTTAACGCGATCTAAATCTCCGCTAAAGGGCAAATCTGTCGTTCCGATTAACACTTTATCCAACCAAGGAATAATAAAGAAAGGACGACCGTCGCTCTTCGCTTCAACGTATAAACTGGTATCGGGAGTCCCCGGAAAGCGATCGACGATGATGTGACTGCCTTTGGTGCCGCCGATCTTCCGTTTTTTCGCGATCGCCATCTTGGTAACCCGTCTTTCCACGAGATCCACCCAAGGACCTGCCGTATTGACAATGACCGCCTTTTCTGTGCCGGAAACCGTAAATT
>JBFRWJ010000657.1:0-2914 GCA_051439525.1 Spirulina sp.
GTGCGTTGCCAAGATTGGTGAAATGCCTCGAGGGGGAGCAATTTATTTTCCCCCGGAAGGACTGCATTTAGAACTGGACGAGAAAGGACGATTTGCTTATTCTTCGCGATCGCGGGGCAATCATCGCACTTCTATCGATGTTTTGTTTGAATCGACAGTACGCTATTATCGGTCTGCGGTGTTGGGAATTTTGCTGACGGGAATGGGACGGGATGGCGCTGAAGGAATGCAGGCGATCGCGGCGGCTGGAGGTCATACCATTGCCCAAAATGAGGCCAGTTGCGTCGTGTTTGGCATGCCGAGAGAAGCGATCGCCCTCGGAGCAGTCAGGCAGGGGTTAGCTTGGGAGGCGATCGCTCCGGCAATTCTAAATCGAGTGAGAGCGGGAAATTTCTCAACGTGAAAATGTCCCAAATTTTTGTAAATTTTTACAGTAAAATGCGTGCTTTTTTTTTGTAGCTGGATGAAAATAGAAATAGAGGAAAAAGAGGGAGGGAGACGAGATGAACGCTCCATTCTCAACAAAATTACTATCTTATCTTCGAGATCGGCATCATCGCGAGGGCGGCTTTACGTTAATTGAAGTCTTAGTTGTTGTCATTATTATCGGGATTTTAGCATCCATTTCTTATCCCTCCATGCTCGGACAAGTGAATAAAGCCAAACAAGCTGAAGCGAAACTCAATATTGGCGCGATCGTTCGCGGTCAACAAATCTATTACCTCGAACAGGGAAGTTTTGCCACCGATCTTCCTTCCTTAGCCATGGGAATTCGGATGGAGACCAAACGTTATCGTTATGACATGGCGACTAAAGATAACGGACAAAGCATTGTTAATGGAGCGCTTCCCAAAGACTCATCTTTGCGTGCGTATTTGGGATTTGCTGGAATCGGTTTTTCCGCGCAGGGCGAAATCATGATTGTCACTGCCATTTGCGAATCCAATAAGCCGATGGTGCTAACGGACTCCGATCTGCAAAGTTTGGCTCCGAATGGAGGAGGAACTGAAATTGATTGCACTCGGCCGGATTTGTCTGCCTATAAAGGCGGATTTCGTGATTTAAGATAATCGAAAACCAGAGTCAGGACGTTTCTATTGCTGGAAACGTCCCCAGAAAGAACTTCGCACCGAAGGCCAATCGATCTTACCAGCCTTTTTCTGCTTGTTCTAAAACATAGGTGGCCACATCTTCAATTTGAGCATCGTTCAAGCGACCTTTAAAGGAAGGCATAGCCCCCTTCCCATTGGTAACTTGAGTAATAATAGCACCAAGGCTATCCTCATTGAATCCAGCCAGATATTGTTCCAAAGCAGATTTTTGGAGAGTTTTTGGTGCCATAACGATATTTTTACCGCCCAAATGACAAGAATTACAATTGGCAGTAAAAAGACTTGCCCCCTTAGCAGCATCTCCCGCAAAAGCAGGTTGAGCCAAAAAGAAGGTTGTGGCGGTAAAAACTAATAGCAATGCAGTTAACAGGAATTTTTTCACGGTGAATCTCCTCTTGATTTCGTGCAGCAAGTCACTTCACGATCGTCGAGAATCGGACGTAACTTTGTCAAAAGACGAATTGTCAAACTTCAATCGCCCAAAGGCCCATTAAAAATCGGGAGCGATCGCGACTTGGCGGCGCAGAGATGTAGTATAATACCAACAGCTTTCTAAGTCCCCGAACCCACCTGTAAAGCGTGAAAAAAGCACCAGATTCAGGATTCGGGAATGGGCTTAGAGGATAATATTCGACTCAACCTGTAATTTTCAGTATCGCCGCTTATGCACATCGTGCCCGATAAGCTCCTTGACCAGAAAGAACCAGAAGAGAAAAATAACGATTCTCTTCGCGATCGCGTCCCGGTGGTGCAAGTCTGGGCATTGAGGAAAGTCTATCGGACGGGCTTTTGGTTCGATCGCGTCATTGAATCCCTCAAAGGGATCGATCTGACGGTGTACGAGGGAGAAACCTTTGGTTTGCTCGGTCTCAATGGGGCCGGAAAGACTACCCTGTTAAAAATTTTACTGGGACTGGTGCGCCGAACTTCCGGACGGGCAACCCTCTTGGGCAAGCCCATTGGCGATCGCGCCACGCGGCAACGTATTGGCTATTTACCGGAAAATCCCTCCTTTTACAATTCTCTGACGGCTTGGGAATTTTTAGAGCATGCGGCGGACTTATTTAGAATTTCCAAGCAAGTGCAAAAACAGCGCATTCCCGAGTTATTGAATTGGGTAGAATTAGAGTCCTATGCTGCCAAAAAGAAACCCATGCGCCAGTATTCTAAGGGAATGTTGCAACGGGTGGGCATAGCTCAAGCCTTAATTAATAACCCCGATATTCTCTTTCTCGATGAACCCATGTCCGGTCTCGATCCCATCGGACGCTATCGCGTGCGCGAGATTCTTCTGTCTTTAAAACAATACGGCAAAACCATCTTTTTTAATTCCCATATTTTGGCAGATGTCGAACAAATTTGCGATCGCATTGCCATTTTAGATCGCGGAAAATTGCTCTGTGCGGGACCCCTCGATGAATTATTAGGAATCGGCGATCGCTATTGGGTTAAGGGATATGGCGGTAAAGCTGAGGAGCTAGAACACTATTTAGATACACTAGAATTCGATCGGTCTGGATGGCAAGGAGAACTCAATGGCAATCCTCAAGAATTTTTCAACCATTTAAAAGCGATCGACGCCCAGTTAACCAACATGAATATGGCCCGCCCTTCTTTAGAAGAGTTTTTCTTACAAGTGTTGAGGGAACAGGAGACAGAATCAGTCACCAGTCACCAGTCACCAGGCAGTGCTTAAGCCGGAACCTGAGTCCGGCTTTAAGAGCGCTTGGGGGATGGCGAGGTCTCCTCGCCATATCCAACCAAGTAAGACGCACTGCCCCGAAGGGTCACCAGTTCAGGAA
>JBFRWJ010000658.1:0-16390 GCA_051439525.1 Spirulina sp.
GTTTCGACCTCTACAACCATCCCGACTCGGAAACCTCGAAAAAATTTGACCCCAAGAATACGTATCGGACGTGCAGCATGCTCTGTATGCCCGTGTATAACTCCGATAACGAACTGATCGGGGTGACTCAATTGGTCAATAAACTCAAACAAGGGGATCATCCGGAAGAATACGATCCCTCCACCTGGCCCAAGGCTCCGGAAAAGTGGAAAGCGAGTTTTAATCGCAGCGATCAGGAGTTCATGAAGGCATTTAACATCCAAGCTGGAGTCGCCCTGCAAAATGCCACGCTCTTCGCCAAGGTACAGCAGCAAGAACAAATGCAACGCGATATGCTGCGGAGTTTGACCAATGGGGTGATTTCCACGGATAAGAAAGGAGTCATTCTCGCCGCCAATGAAAAAGCCAAAGACTTACTCGGGTTTGACGAAACCAACCCCATCGAAGGCAAATTAATGAGCGAATTGGTGGAAATTAAAGGGAAGGATGTCACCGATAAAAGCGACGTGGCCAAAAAAGGCGAGTTTTCCGAATGGTTTTATCGCGCTTTGCATCCCAAAGAGGAAAAAGACCAAGAACAGTATTATCCCGATAAAATTATCATCTCGGCGGCAGGAGAAGAACATAGCGTTAACCTGTCCATTAACTCCATTTCCGATACGGCGGATTCTAGTAATGTTTACGGCGCATTGGTGGTCATGGATGATATCAGCGACGAAAAACGTCTCAAGAGTACCATGTACCGCTATATGAACCAAGAATTAGCGGAACAATTGCTGGATAGTGGCGGTGAATTGAGAATGGGGGGCGATCGCAAGGAAGTTTCGGTTCTCTTCTCGGATATTCGCAGTTATACGTCTCTAACGGAAAAATTGCAGGCTGAAGAAGTGGTTGCCATGCTCAACGAGTATTTTGAAAGTATGGTGGATTCGGTCTTCGAGCATAAGGGAATTCTCGACAAGTATATCGGAGATGCAATGATGGCTGTCTTTGGTACCCCCAACGAACTCCCGGATCACGCCCTCAAATCCACAGAAGCAGCTTTAGATATGCGCGTGCGTCTCGCTCGTTTTAATCACAAACGTCAACAAGAAAGGAAACAAATCATTCGCATTGGGATCGGCATTAACTCCGATGCCGTGATTAGTGGGAATATCGGGTCGAGTAAACGCATGGAATTTACGGCCATCGGCGACGGTGTTAACTTAAGTTCTCGCTTAGAAGGTGCGAGCAAACAGTATGGTTGCGATTTAGTCATTAGCGAGAATACTTATCGCAAATGCGAAGAGGAGTTAATGGTACGGGAACTCGACTGCATTCGCGTTAAAGGAAAAACTCAACCCGTGGCAGTCTACGAATTGATTGCCAGAAATGGGAAAGATGAGGAAGATACCAAACAGAATCAAATGAAACACATTACCTCAGCGCTTCAGGTTGAAAAAGAAGCACTGGAGCAAGAAAAAGAACAGTATCCCGATAAAGCAGCAGATATTACGGCAAAGCAAAAAGCGATCGAAGCCAAGCAAGAGAAAATCATTGCCAACAAAAAACTCATCGTCACACTTTATCAGAAGGGACGAGAAGTTTATTTAAGTCGGAACTTCGGCTTGGCTCATAATTACTTTGCCACGATCCTCGAACTCGATTCTAAGGATAAAGCCGCTCGCTTGCACATGGATCGGTGTCACCACTTTATCCAAAATCCCCCCGAAGAGGATTGGGATGGAGTCTGGACGATGACCAGCAAGTAAAACACAAGTAAAACAGTGGACAGTCGATCGTCAATCGTGGGGAAACAGAAATTGTTTCCCCAATTGCGAATTAATATTGTGATACAATAGGGAGAAATACTATTTCCCTAGCTTCATGAGCCATTTAGAGGAAGACAAGAGTCATTCGATCGCCGATTCAACCCGGTGGATTTTGACCGCCCTAACGGAAAAATTAGAACATACCCGCAAGATTAACGAGCAATTACAAGCATCCAACAGTCGCGCGATCGCGGCACTTGCCAATAAGTTTCAAGATGACCAAAAAGCTGAATTAGAGTTAATCCAAGCCAATACCAAGGCAATTTCGGATTTAATTGGCACATTGGATAAACTCCAATCGGGACAAATGTCCATGACTCAAATCATGTACGAGAAACAAACCATTCTCAAGGAGTTTCGCGATATTATCAACACTATTTTGCAAAAGAGCGATCGCTATCAGCAAGAAACCTGTCGTCAAATTGAAACGATTGCTAGGGAGGTGATGTCATTGCAAGAAAGTTTCGCACAAATGCAGAAAGATATTTTGAGTATTTTAAAGGAGTTATCTGAAGAACGCAACAGAAAAGAGAAATAAGAATTTGTTGGTTCTCCCTCGAAAGCCGAAAAAGCAACAATCCCTCGAAGGGATTTTCGGTTGGCAAGACGACGAATTCAGAAGAGAATTTGAGCGGATCTGGAATCCATCGCTTGTCTGATGTAGTTCTGACAAGAAACAAAGTCGAATTTGCTATCGTCATTCGCGCTCGGAATCGAAAACTTGAAAAATTCGGTTTTGGTTTTTTATCAATCCCTATCTTAGTTTATTCGCGTTCTTTCCCGAGAGAGAACGAATTAGGGAACATCTACAACGATACTGTAATTTAGCCTTGATATCCCGTGGAGACCAGAATCGATGAATACGAAACTCTTCATTCTTTCAACTTCTATCCTTCTCGTGCTGACCACTCCGTTTCTCGCTCGCGCTAAAAATTTAAGTCAAACCCGCAATACGGCTAAGGCCATGCTCCAGGAACGCGCCCCTAAATTGTTCTCGGAACGAGTATCCTGCAATACAATAATTACCGTGAGCGGGAAATTTAGCAAACTGTGCCGCCGCCGTTTCAATGAACAATGAACAATGAACAATGAACAATTACCCATTACCCATTACCCATAATCAATGAACAAGAGAATGAACCGTTAATTATCCTCTGGCAATGTTGAGTTCATAGGTACAAAAAGCCGGTTTTTCTCGTTGGATAATTTCTCGAATTAATTCTTCATTTAAGCGATCGCTTTCTCTCGGACGCAGTACAACTTTGATATGGTAAGGTTTTCCGCCCCCGAGTTGATTCCCGAGTCCCAACCAAACGCCATCCAAGACAAAACTTTGACCCGGCTCGTCGTCAATGATAATATTCGCTTCATCCAAACCCGTATAAGCCGCTAAAATCAAGCACAACCCTTGACGAGTTCCCCGCCAGCGATAGATTTTCATAGCATTGCGCAGCAAACGGCGTTGTTGTTTCTCATCCCAACGGGGATCGAGCGGCCATTTGACCCATTCCGCCAGAAAAGGGAGTAATGCGGAATTCAAGACTCGGGAGAGGCAGTTGAGGCCGATCTGGGGACATTTTGCACTGGAAAAATTAATACATCAAGCTGTATTTTCGTAGTCTCCTTCCCAAAGTTCGGCAGGGGTTAGATCTCGGGCGCGATCGCGACTGCCGCGCAAGGCCAATCTCCCTCCCGGTTGGCGAAAAATACGCTCTCGGGTTTGCTGCTTAATCCGTCCGAGTTCGCGAATTAAGGGGCCGAATTGCACTTCTCCTGCTTGTAAGTCAATCAGATAATGTCGATCTTGATAGCTAGAATCTCCAAAGTCCGGTACTTCTTGCCAATCTTCTAACTCACTATTATTGGACGTGGAAACCCGATTTTCGAGAATTGGTTGAGATGATGGCGCGATCGGCGCAACAAAAGCGAATCAAAGCAAAACCTGTCGATTTACGCTCGCGCTTGCAAACCCTACAAAATGAGGTTTTAAATAGTGCTTGTAAAAACGAGATTAAGTTGACTTTATTAAAACAATTGACAGGTTTAGAAGAGAACCTTCAATCTTTAACCAAGACGTTTAAAAATGGAGAGAAGAGGGTAGAGTCATTCGACGATCGATGCAAGGAAATTGACGAGAAATTAACCGCGATCGCCACAAAATTACAATAACCAATAACCAATAACCAATAACCAATAACTAATAACAATTTACCCCGAGTAACAAATTGTGCAGCAACTTGCTGCACAAATTCCTTAGTTTAACTATACTGTTCCCCCGTATCGAGATTAAACAATAAATGCAAGGATTGAATGGCGCGGCGGCGCGCTTCGATATCCTGTTGGGCGCGGAGTTGTACCATGGGATCGTGGAGGATTTTATTGACAATGCCGCGAGTAAGAGCTTCGATGGTTTCTTGGTGTTTGTCGGCAAATTCCGTTCCCAAGCGAGAGAGGGCTTTTTCTAATTCCTGTTCGCGAATTTCTTCTATTTTCCGACGCAGGCAATTAATGGTCGGTACCGTTTCTAGCGATCGCCGCCACACTTCATAAGCGACCACTTCTTCTTCCAGTAATTTTTCCGCCTCTTGTGCCATTTTGCGGCGTTGGGCGGTGTTTTGGGCGACGACGGCTTTTAAGTCATCGACGTTATAAGTCTGTACGTTCGTGAGTTCTTTCACATCGGCATGAACATTGAGAGGAACCGAGATATCGATTAACATCAACAATTGTTCCGGGGAGAGATGCGCTTCTAACTTGGCGCGGTCTACAATCGGTTCCGTGGCTCCGGTGCTGGTAAAAGCAATATCGGAAGTGGCGATCGCATTCAGCATCTCATCCAAAGGGCGCAAAATTAAATGAGCATCGGGAAATTTTTGGGCGAGACTCTGCGATCGCTTTTGAGAGCGGTTGACAATAGTAATACTTTCAGCTCCTTTGGAAAGTAAGTGTTTGACAAGCAATTGCGCCATTTTCCCCGCCCCCACAATGGTCATGCGTTTATCGGAGAAGGTTTCGGCTTTGATTTTCGCCAATTCTACCGCCGCCGAGGAGATGGACACGGCTCCGGTACCAATGTTAGTTTCGCTGCGCACTCGCTTTCCTGCCGCGATCGCTTGTTTGAAGAGGCGATCCAACAATCTTCCCAACCCTTTATATTTTTGGGCGAGTTTGTGGGTAGTTTTCACTTGGGCCAAAATTTGTCCTTCTCCCAACACCAAACTATCTAACCCTCCCGCAACCCACATTAAATGACGCATGGCATCTTCGTGGAGCAAGACAAACAGGTGTCGGCGCAAACGGAAGAGGGGAATTTGACTGATTTCCGCAAGAAACTGAGTCACTTCAATCACGCCTGGTTCGCTTTCGCTGGTAATAAAATAGATTTCGAGACGGTTGCAAGTGCTGAGAATGGCAACTTCTTCGATATGGGGATAAGTTTTAATATGAGCGATCGCTTCTTCGAGTTGTGCCTCGGGAATGCTGACTTTTTCGCGGACTTCAACGGGGGCGGTTTTGTGGCTCAAGCCGACAACTGCAATATTCATAAATACTTCTTAAAATTTCTTTGTCTGTATCTGCTTTATTTTCGGGGTTTCGTTAGCTGAATTTAGCGGTTGCTACACAATACTTAATGATTGGTGATGGGGAATGGGAATCGGCTTACCCATTACCCATTACCCGATCGATTAGCTCAATTGCAAATATTTGGGGCGATCGAACATATGGATCGTATCCACAAAGCGAGCGGTTTTCGATTGGCTGGAAATGACCAAACTTTGGGTGCGAGCGCCATTATGGAAGAAGCGCACCCCATTCATCAGGGTTCCGGGGGTGATGCCGCAAGCCGCAAAGAGGACGGTTTCGCCATTGGCCAATTCTTCGGCATTGTAGACGCGATCGGGGTCGGTGATGCCCATTGATTCAAGGCGAGCGATATTGCTTTCCTTGCTTTCTCCAATGAGTCCGGTTTTCACGATTTCGGGATCGTAGATTAACTGGCCTTGGAAGTGACCCCCCAAACAGCGCATTGCTGCGGCGGAAATGACCCCTTCGGGCGCTGCACCGATGCCCATGAGGGCGTGAACGTTCGTCCCGGCAAAAGCGCAGGAAATGGCAGCAGATACGTCTCCATCGCTGATCAGGCGGACTCGCGCTCCCGCTCCTCGGATTTCTGAAATTAAGTCTTTGTGACGAGAGCGATCCATGACGATCACGACCAATTCTTCAATGGTGCGATCCAAACAGTCCGCGAGAATTTGCAGGTTTTGCGTGGGGGTTTTATTGATATCGACGTGATTTTTGGCGGCAGGGGGAGCAGCCAATTTTTTCATATAGAAGTCCGGTGCGGCAAAGAGTCCGCCTTTTTCGGAAATCGCTAAAACCGCCATCGAGCCATTTTGCCCGTAAGCGACCAAGTTGGTTCCTTCGCAAGGATCGACGGCGATATCAATTTCTACCAATTCATCAGGGTTGCAATATTCTTTGGCATCTTGCCGGGTACAGATGCCGACTTCTTCCCCAATGTAGAGCATGGGCGCGTCATCCCGTTCTCCTTCTCCAATGACGATTTTACCGCGCATGTGAATCTGGTTCATGCGTTCCCGCATAGCTTCGACGGCAACATGGTCGGCGGTATCTTTTTCGCCTTTGCCCATCCATTTGGCGGAAGCAAGGGCAGCTTGTTCGACAACTTCAATAATTTCTAATCCGAGCGTACTTTCCACGAAACTATCCTCTTTTTTTAAATTCTGAGTGGTTCTCGGGCGCAATGCCTTCATCCCAAGGAAAAGTCTATCAGAATTGGTACCCCTCCTAACAGGCGATCGTTAATGGCGAACGGTTTTCGGGTTGGGGGTTTGCTAGTGGGGGGCGATCGCCTCTAAACTTCTTGCCGCTCTATTTTAACCCGGTCTAATTCGCGAACTCACTTCCGATCCTCGATCGCGATCGCCTCCTCCATTCTGATACAATAAAGAACAGGTGTTTTTTTCAGAAGCAATGGTCACATTACAAGCACGCCAACTCAACCTCGAAGAAGTTGAAGACCTTTTGGGTTTCCAAGATCTGTATGATGGGTCTTTTACATCCTTTTTGACCTTAGAACCCATTACCGATGCAGAACGACAAGAACTGTTTAAAATTCAGGAAGATTTTCGTCCTTACATTAAACGACAAGCCTTAGAGGGGCAAGTTCGTTTGATTGCTGTTGCCCCCCTGTTGCGTTTGGCAGGTTTTTATCACCCTTCTATCCATATCGAAGTTGAAACCAATATTGCTCCCATCAATATCGATCTGGACGATACGCAAATTACCGGACGTTTGGATATTCTGGCAGTTAGCAAGCAACAGAAAACACCAGCCAATACCGATCTCTGGATTGTCATCATAGAAACCAAGAAAGTTCAGGCTTCAATGGTGGTCGGTTTGCCTCAACTTCTCGTCTATGCTTACAAAAGTTTAGAACATCAAGAATCGGTTTGGGGAGTCGTTACCAATGGCTCTGAATATCAATTTGTATACGTGCAGCGTGGAAATCCGCCGACCTATCTGCGAATGCCTTTTCTGAATATATTCGATCGCTCTTCGGCACAACAACTCTTACAGGTTTTTAAAGCATTGGCGGTTTCCACTTCAAATTGAGGAGATAAGATCGCTCTCTCAACAGGAATGAGCAAAATATGGTAAAGTACAAGTAGTCTTATTGATTCGCGGGACGATGGCTCAAACTCATTCCTCTGGAAAGACATATTCTATTTGCGTTTCTGATACGATCGCCAAGGACTTAGAAAAGGTTGCCATCGTATAGAAGATAAGAATCTAGTTATCGTGATTATTAAGATAGGTCATCGTCGCAGTGTTTATAATAAAGAAATAGCATTCTCCATCGTCCGAGCATCGCCTAAGTCTATAGCATCCATAGATTCACTTTTAGATCGATTCTTGTATTGTAACCGAGAATGAGAAGACGCGAAAGGCGATCGCATTTCCTTCACTCCTTAAAATTCCAACTGACTCAAACGTTTTAAAATTCGCAAAACATCATAGAGTTCATTCCCTCGATTGCGAATACTAAATAGATCGGACATTGCATAGTAATTGCTATTTTCCCCTCGAACTAACTTAACAAAAATAAATGTTCCTCCCGTGGTTATCATGCCAAAACTCGGACGTTCTGGATGGGGATTTGCCAGCATATATGTTAAAAGTTGGGGCAGTGCTTCCTCGATTGAAAAAGCTGCCTTTTTCGACTCGATCGCAGTCACCCAAAACCGTTCTTTAAACACCAAAGTATCAATTTTTCCTTTGATCGTAATCCCTTCATCTTCTGCGGCAATTTCGATCGGTTCTTCACTTTTAACGTAAAAGGGAGAGAGATAAAAATTCCCAATGAACAGAATGGGGTCTAAAATCGCCATTTTTACCACATCTTCAAGGAGTGGCGGATAATTAAGCAAGTTAATATAACCCGCTTTAACCTTATCGAGAAGTTCGCGATCGCGCTCTCCAATCTCCGGTAAATTCTCCTGCCATTCCGGAAAAAAGCTCTCATCTTCTGTCAGCGTTAAGCCAAAACGATCGATTAAATCTCGCAGGGTAATCATTTGTGCTGGCAAGCTTTGAGACATAACCAATAAAATTAAAATCCCCTACTTTTATGATAACTGAAGGAACGCGATCGCTATGCTGATTCAATTCTTCATTGTTTCCCATTCATATCTCGACTCCCCGCATCGGGCATAATTGCGCCCCGCAAATCGGCATTTTTAAAATTTACTTCATTAATGTTAGCATCAATTAACTGCGCCTCAACCAAAGTTGCCCCCGTCATATTCGACCAACACAATTGAGCGCGATAGAGATTAGCTCGGGTAAAGTCCGTGCTGCGCAAAGTCGTCCAAATAATGTGAGCGGCTCTAAAATTCGCTTCTTTAAAATTACTGCTGCCTAAATTGGCGCTGCTAATGCGAGCGTGGCTGAAATCGGCTTTTTCTCCCATGGCGTAACTCAAATTCGCCCCATCCAAGATAGCTTTCGTGAAATTGGCATTTTCTAATTGTGCCTTCATCAAGACGGCATTGGTTAAGTTTGCCCCTTCCAAATTCGCCCCACTCATGAGAGCATTGACTAATTTTGCCCGTCCTAAATGACAGCCGATCAATTTAGCTCGACTCAAATCGCTATCCCTGAGATCGGCTTCGCTGAGCACCGCAAAACTCAAATCGGCTCCCGTCAAAATAGCCCTCTGAAGATTCGCTGCTCTCAAAGAAGCATTGATTAATTTCGCGCCTTTTAAGGTTGCTTTTTCCAAATTGGCACCAATTAAATTGGCCTCGTTTAAAAGAGCATCGAGATGAGATTCGCTGAGGTTCGCTTCCCGCAAATTCGTTCGCTCCAAATTGGCACCAATTAAATTGGCCCCACTCAGATCGCACTCGCGCAAATTCGCCCCGCTTAAATCTGCCCCACCCAGAAACGCGTTTTCCAGTTTTGCGCCTTGAAAATCTCGTTCCCCCTTGGCATAGCGCCGCAAGAGTTCTCCGGCATCCATCATTAATAACCCTTTGCTCATATCCTCAATAATTTTGCAATACAACACCAGAAAAAACTAGAAGGCCATCGCCTTCTTTAGATAGATCGTTTTCAATGCAGCACCCCGGAATTTGCTCGTTTTGATTGCTCTGTTCGAGCATGGCTTCTCTTTAGTTATAATTCTTCATTTGTAGGAATAACCGAGTTTCCTGCCATTGTTGGGGGGGCGATCGCGAAGAATCCTGCCCTTCACTTGTAGTGAAAGCTAAGCAGGACAGGGGACTCGCTTTTTCTTAAACAATTGTTAAGGATTTGAGCAATGGGGGGATTTCCCGATAATGACAAAACGTTCCCGAGAAATTCCCAAAATTTGCCGCAAGGAGGGAGGGAAAGTTGGACAATAGAGCAATAGCTTCATCAAAATGGCCTTCCGGGTTAGCAGGAGAACAGAACAGATTATGTCAAGCAATGTATCGGACAATCGGAGAAGTCAGACCATCACCCAAGGGGTTCGGCGATCGCCCAACCGCGCCATGTTACGGGCAGTTGGCTTCGGGGACGAGGATTTTAACAAGCCCATTGTCGGGCTTGCTAACGGTTATAGTACGATTACCCCCTGCAATATGGGCATCAATCTCCTGGCCGGGCGAGCGGAAACCGCACTGCGAGAGGCGGGAGCGATGCCTCAACTGTTTGGGACGATTACGGTGTCCGATGGCATTGCCATGGGCACCGAAGGGATGAAATATTCCCTCGTCTCCCGGGAAGTGATTGCCGATGCTATCGAAACCGCCTGTAATGCTCAGAGTATGGATGGGGTGCTGGCGATCGGGGGCTGCGATAAGAATATGCCCGGGGCAATGATCGCGATGGCACGGATGAATATTCCTGCCATTTTCGTCTATGGCGGCACGATTAAACCGGGGCATTACAACGGGCAAGATTTAACGGTGGTCAGTGCCTTTGAAGCCGTGGGACAATATGGTGCGGGGAAAATGGACGAGGAGACCCTGACGGGGATCGAGCGCAATGCTTGTCCCGGGGTGGGGTCTTGCGGGGGGATGTTTACGGCGAATACGATGTCCTCGGCGTTTGAGGTGATGGGGATGAGTTTGCCCTATTCTTCCACGATGGCGGCGGAAGATGAAGAAAAGGCGGAGAGTACGGCAAAATCGGCTGAGGTTTTGGTGGAAGCGATTCGCAAGCAAATCCTCCCCAGTCAGATTTTGACCCGCAAGGCCTTTGAAAATGCCATTTCTGTGGTGATGGCGGTTGGGGGGTCTACCAATGCGGTTTTACATTTGTTGGCGATCGCGCATACCATCGGGGTTGAATTAACTCTCGACGATTTTGAGACGATTCGCGATCGCGTGCCGGTGTTGTGCGATTTGAAACCGAGCGGTCGTTACGTCACGACCAATTTACACGCGGCGGGAGGCATTCCCCAAGTGATGAAAATCTTATTGAATCACGACCTGCTGCACGGGGATGCGTTGACCATAAGCGGACAGACTGTCGCAGAGGTTTTGGCGGGGGTGCCAGATGAGCCTTCCCCCGACCAAGACGTAATTCGCCCTTGGGATAATCCCATGTATAAAACAGGACATTTAGCCATTTTGAAGGGGAATTTAGCGGAATTTGGCGGCGTGGCTAAAATTAGCGGCGTGAAGAATCCGCAAATGACGGGACCAGCGAAGGTATTCGAGTCGGAGGAAGAGTGTTTGAGCGCCATCCTCGACGGGAAAATCGTGGCAGGAGATGTCATTGTCGTGCGCTATGAGGGTCCGAAAGGAGGGCCGGGGATGCGGGAGATGTTAGCGCCTACTTCTGCCATTATTGGGGCAGGTTTGGGGGATTCCGTGGGCTTGATTACCGATGGGCGCTTTTCGGGAGGGACTTACGGGTTAGTCGTGGGTCACGTGGCTCCCGAAGCAGCAGTAGGAGGCGCGATCGCGTTGGTGAAAGATGGGGATGAGATTACCATTGATGCCAAGGCGCGATCGCTTCACCTCCACGTCTCGGAGGAGGAGTTGGCGCAACGGCGCGCGAACTGGAAAGCTCCCGAACCTCGCTATACTAAGGGAGTTCTCGCTAAATACGCCCAGTTAGTTTCCTCGAGTCACTTGGGAGCCGTCACCGATTTATAGCTCTCTCTCGCAACATCCGGCGTGCTTGCCATTGCGGGATGTTGCCGGAATATTCGAGAGAACTCGAATCGTATTATCTTATAGAATTCCCGTCTTCTGAAAGCGGGGAGATGTTAAAAGGGTGTTGGAAAGGAAATGGAAATTGCCAACAAAACAGAGTCACCCGTTTCGTTTTCATTGGGGAAAGTTGCGATCGCCTTAATCTGTTTGTGCGTTTCCAATCTTGCTACGTCTTTCGCGTCGATCTTTATGGTTTGGAGCGAGCGAGAGCTGAGTGCAACGGCGACGGTGTTTAATCGCTTTTGGATTGCTGCGATCGTTATTGGACTTTGGCAAGTCCTACAGGTGCTATATCGGCGATTTGTCCTCAAAGCGTCCCGGGAAGAACCCCAAACTTATACCCGCCGGGATCTGGGGCTATTCGCGCTCATCGGCATCATCTATCCCCTCAACCACATCACTTGGGCTTGGTCTCTAACCCAAACCAGCGTGACAAAATCCGTGATTCTCCACGAGATGAGTCCAATATTTACCAGTTTGGGAGCGTGGTTGTTATTCGCTCGAGGTTTCGATCGGCAATTTCTCCTCGGGACGATCGCGGCAATGGGGGGAGCGATCGCCTTAGTCTCGGAAGATACCTTAAATTCAGCCTTAGCCGTCGGCGATCGATTCCAAGGGGATAGTGCGGCATTCCTCTCGGCTCTTTTCTTCGCGACCTATCTCATCGCTTTAGAACAACTGCGAAAGAAGTTTTCCAGTGTGGGTGTTCTTCTCTGGGCGAGTTTGAGTAGCGCGATCGTTCCTGCTGCGATCGTTTTGCTCTCTCGAGACCTGCAACTGTTCCCCTCATCCCTACAGGGTTGGCTTTCTGTTATCGGTTTGGCCTTCTGCGCTCAAATTGTCGGTCAAGGATTGATAGGCTATAGCCTCAAAACCTTCTCCTCTGGATTTGTTGCCCTTTTTTCTTTAATCATTCCCATTTTGAGTGCTGTGTTAGCCGCCCTCATTTTTTCGGAAAGGTTAAACCTACTGTCGTACTCGGCCTTTTCAGCGATCTTACTGGGCTTGTATCTCGGAATCTCGAGCAAGTCAGCCCTGCAACGTTAGAGCGGGGATTCCTTGTCTTTTGCCCTGCGTCGGTTTTTCTCTCTGGGTTTGACAAGGGAGCAAGGTATTGGTCAGCAGGAGGCCACTTAATATTTAATTTTGTAACAATCCGGTCGTCAAAGGGTCGAGCATTGCCGAAATTGGGATTCAATCCATATAAAAGACATTTAGGAGTTTAATAACAATGACGGAAACGCAAGTTTTTGTAGCGCTAATCATCGCTTTACTACCGGGTATTTTGGCTTACCGTTTGGCGAGCGAACTTTATAAGTAAACCATTCGAGCAAAATGTGAAATCCGGGATCGGGGCGAGGGATGTCTTCTCTGGCTCCGATTTTTTGCGATCGCGTCTCCTTCCCAATCTTCAATTTTGGCATCGCTTTCCTGATTGGCTGCGATCAAGCGATCGCAAGAAAATGTAACAATCGGCAATGGGAAATTTTATAAAATGAGAGGTAGTGTTTGGATGGGATCGTGGCGATCGAGTGGCGTGGCTTATCGGTAGTTGTGATTGCGTTAGTCTCCCTCACAGGATGCTTTCAACCCAATACCTCGGAAGGTTGGGTGAGTCGAGGTGTTTCCCTATACGAATCTGAAAAATACGAAGAAGCGATCGCTGCTTACAACAAAGCGATTGTCATTCAACCCAATAACTATCTGGCTTGGTATAACCGAGGGATGTCGCTAGATAAGTTAGGAAAACAGGAAGAATCCCGAGCCTCTTTCGATAAAGCGACTGAAGTTCAATTCAATAGTCCTAAATTTTGGCTCGAGCGAGGTATTGTCCTACATGAATGCGAAAAATACGAAGCAGCGATCGCTGCTTACGACAAAGTCATTGCCATTGAACCCCATGACTATTGGGCTTGGTATAACCGAGGGATTTCGTTCAATGAGCTAGGAAAACATGAAGAAGCATTAGCATCTTATGATAAAGCCCTTACGATTCAACCCAATGACTCTGATGCTTGGACTCGCCGAGCTTGGACACTAAATGAGCTAGGAAAATATGAAGAAGCGCTAGCCTCTTATGATAAAGCCCTTACGATTCAACCCAATGACTCTGATGCTTGGACTCGCCGAGCTTGGACACTCGATGAGTTAGGAAAACATGAAGAAGAGCTAGCCTCTTATGACAAAGCTATTACCATTCAACCCGATGACTTTGATGCTTGGTATAACCGAGGTGTGGTGCTAAATGAGCTAGGAAAACATGAAGAAGCGTTGGCATCTTATGATAAAGCTCTTACGATTCAACCTAATGACTCTGATGCTTGGACTAGCCGAGCTTGGACACTCGATGAGCTAGGAAAACATGAAGAAGCACTAGCCTCTTATGATAAAGCTCTTAAGATTCAACCCAATGACTCTGATACTTGGACTAACCGAGGTTGGGTGCTAAATGAGTTAGGAAAACATGAAGAAGCATTAGTATCTTATGACAAAGCGATTGCCATTCAATCCCATGACTATCTAGCTTGGTATAATCGAGCTTGGACACTCGATGAGTTAGGAAAACATGAAGAAGCTCTAATCTCTCTTGACAAAGCCATTGCGATTCAACCCAACGATGATGACGCTTGGACTAGCCGAGGCTGGGCGCTATATAAATTAGGAAAACATGAAGAAGCTCTCGTATCTTATGATAAAGGCATTGCCATTGAACCCAATAACTGTTGGGCTTGGTATGTTCGAGGTTGGATACTAGATGAGTTAGGAAAATATAAAGAGGCAAGAGCATCTTATCACAAAGCCATGACCGTTCGACCCAATGACTGTCGAGCTCCATATAAACGAGGTTTTGCTTGAAATGAGGATTGCGATCGCGAATTAGAAATGATTTTTGTCGAGTTACCTAAATTCAAGAAAAAACTCGAGGATTTGCAAACTTTAACAGAAAAATGGATATTCTTCATGAAAGAAGTCCCTTCATTAGAACTCATTCCTCCCACATTGGGGGAAATTCCCGAAATGGAAAAAGCACTCAATATTGCCAGCCGTGCTAATTTAAGTGTTGACGAATTAGATAAGCTGGACAGGCGAGAAATGTTTTTAGAAGATCAACGGGTTTCTATTGTTCTCGCTCTACAAGAGGGTGAAGAAAAAGGGCGAGTCAAAGGACAAAAGGAAGGGCAATTAAGAGTAATCTTCCAGATTCTCGGAAGATTGGGAGAACTGTCAATGGAAATAGAAAGAGAAATCGAACAACTTTCTCCCTCAGAATTAGACGAATTGGTAAAAGCCAGTTTAAATTTTTCCAGCTTAGAAGACTTAGAAAACTGGTTGAGAACTCGAAATTAATCGAACCGCGATCGCGATTCCTCGACCCTTTGACTTATAATAAATATCTTATCGAATGTAAAATCCCAACCACCGTGACTGCAACGCCCCTACGCCCCTCCCCCGCGCAAACCTTACCCGATCGCCTCGGTCGTTTCGGCACCTTTGGCGGTAAATACGTCCCCGAAACCCTCATGCCGGCTTTGAGCGAATTAGAAGGCGCGATCGCGCAATACAAGGACGATCCCGACTTTCAACGAGAACTCGATGGTTTATTGAAGGACTACGTGGGACGACCCTCCCCCCTCTATTTTGCCGAACGCCTGACCCAACATTACGCCAAACCCGACGGCACGGGAGCGCAGATTTATCTGAAAAGAGAGGACTTAAACCATACGGGAGCGCACAAAATCAACAATGCTCTCGCTCAAGTCCTTCTCGCTAAACGCATGGGCAAGGGCCGCATCATCGCCGAAACCGGGGCAGGACAGCACGGAGTCGCCACGGCTACAGTTTGCGCTCGCTTTGGCTTAGAATGCGTCATATACATGGGCGTATGCGACATGGAACGCCAATCCTTGAACGTCTTTCGGATGCGCTTGTTAGGGGCGACGGTGCAACCCGTAGAGGCAGGGACGGGAACGCTCAAAGATGCCACCTCGGAAGCGATCCGAGACTGGGTAACTAATGTAGAAACCACTCACTACATTTTAGGTTCCGTTGCGGGGCCCCATCCCTATCCCATGATGGTGCGGGACTTTCACGCCGTCATCGGTCGAGAAACCCGCCAGCAGTGCGAGGAAAAATGGGGCGGACTCCCGGATATTTTGTTAGCCTGTATCGGAGGCGGTTCCAATGCAATGGGATTATTTTACGAGTTTGTGAAAGATTCTTCGGTACGCATGATCGGAGTCGAAGCGGCAGGAGAAGGGGCAGAGACAGAAAAACACGCGGCAACTCTCACAAAAGGTCGTCCCGGCGTGTTGCACGGTGCCATGAGTTACGTCCTGCAAGATGGAGAAGGACAGATCGTTGAAGCGCATTCCATTAGTGCGGGGCTAGATTATCCCGGGGTCGGGCCCGAACACAGCTACTTGAAAGACACGGAACGGGCAGAATATTACAATGTAACCGATGCCGAAGCCGTAGCTGCCTTTCAGCGTTTGTCTCGCTTAGAGGGCATTATTCCCGCCTTAGAAACCTCCCACGCGATCGCCTATCTCGAAACTCTTTGTCCCCAATTAGAAGGCAGTCCTCGCATCGTCATTAACTGTTCCGGACGCGGCGATAAAGACGTACAAACCGTGGCCAAATTCTTGGAAAAAAGCAACGATTAGGGAACAACCAACAACCAACAACAAATAACCAATAACCAACAACAAATAACCAACAACAAATAACCAATAACCAATAACAATATGGATTTTCAGATATGCGATCGCGATCTCGATGAGGCTACTTTAGCACGATATCGTCAAGCAGAAGCGATCGCGGCGGATACGGAGACCATGGGGT
>JBFRWJ010000659.1:0-13846 GCA_051439525.1 Spirulina sp.
CTTCTGGGGTGGCAGAACAGTTACCCTTGTTACCGAAGACGAATCTCCTCGCAGAACCGGAAGGACGGGATACGGCTCCGGCGGTGGCTTGGGCAACCCTAGAAGTCGCCAAACAGCATGGAGAAGACGCGATTTTGGGTTTTTTCCCGGCGGATCATTGGATTGGCGATCGCGTTGCCTATTACAATACTCTCAAAAGTGCTGTCGAACTTGCCGAGTCCCGAGGCGCGATCGCGACATTAGGCATTACTCCCACTTATCCTTCTACGGGATACGGATATATCGAACAAGGGGAAAAAATTGGCACTTTTTCCGGACTTTCCGGCTATAAAGTCAGTCGTTTTACGGAAAAACCCGATGCAGAAACTGCCCGAGAATTTATTGAAACCGGGCATTTTAGTTGGAATAGCGGCATGTTTATTTTCCGGGCGGCAACGGTACTGTCCGAACTGGAAATTCATGCCCCGCAAATTCTTCATCCCCTGCAAGAAAAAGGAAAAGCCGCCTATCAAGAATTAGAGAAAAAAAGTATCGACTATGCCTTAATGGAAAAAACCGATTTAGCCTGTGTTATTCCTGCTAATTTTGGTTGGGATGACCTAGGGGATTGGAATGCGATCGAACGACTCCTCAAAAATAACGCAGAGAATCTCGAAACGGAGAATATCGAATTAGCTACCCATGTGGGACGAGATACCCGTTACTCTATTCTCTATTCTAGTCATGAAGATGAAGTGATCGTCACCATTGGTTTAGAAGATGTCGTTGTCGTCCGCGATCGCAATGTCACCCTGATCGTCCACAAAAACCGTACCCAAGAAATTAAACAAGTCCTCAAACAACTGCAAGCCGATCCCAAATTTGAAAAGCTGTTGTAAATTGACCAAAAACCAATAACCAACAACCAATAACCAATAACCCAATCATGGTTTTAGCCTTAACTCAAAATACATCGCGACAGCGAGAAATTCTCGAAATTGTTCTCGGCAATGGTTGGGACTATATGCGGGGAATTTTAACGGGAGGAAAACCGGGAGAACCACAACTTCCTACCCCTGAAGTCCTGCGCAATATCTTGGTTGAATTAGGACCGGTTTATGTCAAATTAGGGCAACTGCTCAGCACGCGTCCGGATTTACTTCCTTCCAAGTATATTAAATCTCTAACCGCATTGCAAGCCAATGTACCGACTGTTTCTTGGTCTCAGATTGAAGAAACAATTCGTCAAGAAGTTCATCGTCCTCTCGAGACGATTTTTGCGAAAATTGAAACCCAACCCGTTGCCGCCGGATCGATCGCGCAAATTCATCGCGCTACTTTAAATGATGGTCGAGAAGTGGCGATGAAAGTGCAACGTCCGGGGATCGATCGCGTGGTTTCCCAAGATGTTAGTTTAATTAATGCGGTGGCGGAATTAATCTCGGTGACGGAATTCGGTCAAAATTATGATATCGTGACCTTAGCCGATGAATTTACCAAAGCCTTACAAGCCGAGTTAGACTTTACGAAAGAAGCCAACTATACGGAACAATTACGAGAAAATTTAGCGCAAAGTCGTTGGGTTAATTCTCAAGAATTAACGATTCCCAAAATCTATCTGGATCTGACGACAGAGAAATTATTAGTTTTAGAATGGCTGGATGGTAAACCCATTTTAGAAGCGCAAATTATTCCCGTCGGTCGAGGATCCCAAGGAGAGAAAGAACGCCGTCAAGAAATTGCCACTTTACTCTTTCGTGCCTTCTTTCAACAGATGTTTATTGATGGATTTTTCCATGCGGATCCCCATCCCGGCAATATCTTTTATTTAACTAGCGATCGCGTGGCTTTAATTGATTGCGGTACGATCGGTCGCTTGGATCCTCGCACCCAAAGAATTTTAGTAGAGATGTTACTGGCTATTGTCGATCTAGATGCCAAGCGATGCAGTCAATTAACCTTAGAATTATCCGAAACCACCCAACCAACCGATCTGATTCGTTTGGAACGAGACTATGAAAGAATGTTACGAAAATACTATAATCTCAGTCTCTCAACAATTAATTTTAGTGAAGTATTTTACGAGATTTTATCAATTACTCGTAAGAATCAAATTAAAATCCCCGGTAATATGGGACTCTATGTCAAAAGTTTAGCAAATTTAGAAGGAGTGGCTCGCGGTTTTTATCCAGAAATCAATTTACTCAATGAATTTAAACCGTTAATGACGGATTTATTTCGCCGTCAATTATTAGGAGACGATCCCTTACAAACTCTTCTAAGAACGGCTTTAGATGTGAAATCCCTCTCCGTACAAAGTCCTCGACAAATGGAAGTTTTATTAAATCGTTTGACTTCGGAAACCTTACAATGGAATTTCCAAATCCGCGAGTTATCTTCCCTGCGTCGCAGTCTGGATGATTCTGCCAATCGTTTATCGTTTAGTATTGTCGTCGGTGCGTTAATTATGGGAGCCTCATTATTAGCAACGGGAGCCCCCAACCGACAACTTTCGATTTTGAGTGACGTGCTTTTAGCGATCGCTACATTTTTAGGCTTGTGGTTGATCGTGAGTATTTTGCGATCGGGACGACTGCGTTAGACAGAGGAAAAACAAGCGATCGCTATTCCCAATTCCCGCCATAATAGAAGTAGTTGTCATTGAGTGGCAAAATTTATGAACTCTCCCCAAACCATCGAAGCACATATTTCACTCCCCACCGATCTTTACCATGCGATCGCGAAACAAGCTCGAGCCAACAGACAATCGTTTAGTCAAGAGATTGTAGACTTGCTGACTCATTCGCTAATCAAAGTTCCCGATAATTTAGAGGGGGAATTTATCGCTTGGGAAACTGCAAGCGATGAAGATTGGCTCGCAATGGAAGCAATTTTGACATCTGAGGAGAAGTTAGATGACTAGAGGAGATGTTCTCTTAGTGAGTTTGCCGGAATCAGATAAACGAGAAGAAAAAGGGAATCGTCCCGCGATCGCCGTGCAAACTGCAGTTGCGACTTCTCCAATGTTAATGGTTGTTCCCGTTACCTCTTCCTTAAGAGCATTGCGCTTTCCTTTTTCAGTTCAAATCGAACCATCCGATCGCAATGGTTTGACCTTAACTTCTGTGGCAATGGTTTTCCAAATGCGAGCGATCGACCGAAAGCGAATTCTTCGTACAATAGGTCAGTTGGAATCGGAAGATTTAGCACGAATTGATGCAGAAATTTGGCAGATGTTGAAACCTCCAGAATAAAAAACTCGCAGAATTTCAGAAACGCGATCGCAAATGTATTAAAATAATTAGGTTGCCCATATTGTGCCAACATTCCCATGAGTGCTAATTCCGATTTTCTTTCCCATCTCAACCCCTCTCAACGTCGAGCCGTCGAACACTTTGAGGGACCGCTTCTCGTGGTTGCAGGAGCCGGATCGGGGAAAACCAGAGCGCTGACCTATCGTATCTATCATCTCATCAACGAACATCGCGTCGAACCAGAAAATATTTTAGCCGTTACCTTTACCAATAAAGCCGCACGGGAAATGAAGGAACGGATCGAACGCTTATTCGGACAAAAGTTAGCATTGGATAAGCACGAAAAACCCTTTGATTCTCTTGCACCCGAAGAACAAATTCAACTTAAATCTAAAGTTTATCGCCAATATACCAAACCGCTTTGGGTGGGAACGTTTCACAGTCTTTGCGCTCGCATTCTCCGCTACGATATTAATAAATACCAAGATGAGAAAGGGCGATCGTGGCAGCGAAATTTTACGATTTTTGATGATTCCGACGTACAAAGCGTGATTAAAAATATTGTTACCAAACAACTCAATTTAGATGATAAAAAGTTTGAACCTCGTAGAGTTCGCTACTCGATTAGTAACGCCAAAAATTTAGGTTTATCTCCAGAAGACTACCACAAGGAGAATCCCAATTATCGCGGCAAAATTATTGCCGAAGTTTATAACGAATACCAAACTCAGCTAGCTGCCAATAATGCCCTCGACTTTGACGATCTGATTCTGATTCCCGTGCGTCTCTTTCAGCAAAATCAAACCGTTTTGGATTATTGGCACAGACAATTTTATCATATTTTGGTGGATGAGTATCAAGATACCAATCGCATTCAATACGATTTAGTCCGCTTATTGTCTACTAATGGGACGGAAAATAAACAGGATTGGAATTGGCAAGGACGCTCGACTTTTGTTGTCGGCGATGCGGATCAATCAATCTATTCTTTTCGCATGGCGGACTTTACCATTTTGCTCGGATTTCAAGAGGATTTTGGCGATGGTTTGTCAGATATAAAAACCAAAACCATGGTAAAATTAGAGGAGAATTACCGATCGCGAGAAAATATCCTCCTCGCCGCCAATGCGTTAATTGAAAACAACACGCAACGGATCGATAAAGTCCTCAAAGCCACCCGAGGAGAAGGAGAAAAAATCTTCATTTATAAAGCCGATGACGACCAAAATGAGGCGCAATTCGTTCTCCGACAACTGCGACGGCTGACCCAAGAAAATCCCGAATTGGGTTGGGGGAGTTTTGCGATCTTATACCGCACGAATGCCCAATCTCGCGCCTTTGAAGATGCCCTCAGAACGGATATTCCTTATACTATCGTCGGCGGGTTAAAGTTCTACGATCGCAAGGAAGTCAAAGATGCGCTGGCATATTTACGAACCATTGCTAATCCTGCCGATACGGTGAGTTTGCTGCGCATTATTAATACCCCATCTCGCAGAATTGGGAAAGCAACGATTGAGAATTTAGTCAAAGCCGCTCAAGAATTAGGCGTTCCTTTATGGGAAATTATTAGCGATGAAACCTCTGTGAATACTTTAGCCGGACGTGCGGCAAAAGCAATTCATAAATTTGCCGCCACGATTAAAACCTATCAAGAACAAATTGAAACCGCAGAGGCCTATCATATTTTAGATGGGATTATGGAAGATTCCGGCTATGTGAAAGCCTTGCAAGAAAAAGGGACAGACGAAGCCAATAATCGCATTGAAAATATTCTCGAACTCGGCAGTGCCGTCGCGCAATTCCAAGAAGATAATGACGATAAAAGTTTTCAAGACTTTTTAGCCAATGCTTCCCTTGCTTCCGATCTAGATAACTTAGAAGAAGGTCAAGAAGTGGTTTCGTTAATGACCTTACATTCTGCCAAAGGTTTAGAATTTCCCGTCGTTTTTATGGTAGGTTTAGAACAGGGCTTATTGCCCAATGCGCGGGCAATGCGCGATCCGGCGGGGTTGGAAGAAGAACGCCGCTTGTGTTATGTCGGCATCACTCGGGCGCAGGAACAATTATTCATCAGCCATGCGCGAGAGCGTTATTTTTGGGGGTCGAAAGAATCCTGCCTCCCTTCACAATTTCTCGAAGAATTACCCGAAGATTTAATCGATCGCAAAATCAAAATTACCCCTTCATCTCGCAAGAAAAAGAAAGCCGCGATCGCCCTTCCCAAAAATGCCATCGCTGAAATTTGGCAAGTGGGCGATCGCGTCTTACATAACATTTTTGGCGAAGGAGAAATCACCCACGTTTTCGGTACGGGAAAAAAGACCAATATTGCCATTAAATTTCCCGAACTCGGTCAAAAAATCATCGATCCTAAAGTGGCAAAATTAGAGAAGTTGAATTAGTTATTGGTTATTAGTTATTGGTTATTGGTTATTAGTTATTGGTTATTAGTTATTGGTTATTAGTTATTGGTTATTAGTTATTGGTTATTAGTTATTGGTTGTTGGGAATAGGTAAAGAGGGAGGAGCAATGTTTCTCCCTCTTCTTCCCCTTCTTCCTCTCCTTCTTTAACGTCGGCGATTGCGATACTCCGGACTCGTTTTATAAGTCTCCAACAAATCCGCCACTCGTTCTCGCATTTGCGTGTGACGATCGACCCCTTCAAAAGCGTAACGATTGTAATCGCTCTCGAGAATTATTGCCTCTAAATTGCGGATGCGCTCGTCAGTATCCGGGTGGGTAGACATCCATTCCGGGGGAGCCGGGCGATCGAGCTCGTCTAGCGTCACCATTAAATTCCGCATCCCATCCGCCGCATAGCCACTCGCTGCCAAAATGCGCGTCCCCAGAGCATCTGCTTGACGCTCCATATCGCGGCTGTAACTAAAAACGATCAAATTCGTGGCAATTCCTCCCACAAAAGGAATATAACCCGTCACGCTCGCCAGTAAATTCCCTCGGGTTGCCAACTGAAATCCGTGAGACATCACCGCGTGAGAAATTTCGTGAGCCAAGAGTCCGGCCAACTCCGCCTCGGACTGAGTCTGGACGATCGCGCCAGCATGAACGAAAATTTTCCCCCCCGGTAGAGCAAAAGCATTGAGCCGCTCGTCCATAATCACGTAAAATTCATAATTAAACTCGTCCCGCCCTGCCGTACTTGCTAACTTATAACCCACCTCGCGCACGTAATCCACCACCTCCTCATCCCACATCATCGGGGCGCGATCGACAATCCGACGCGCCAAAATTGCCCCCGTTGCATCCTCTCCCTGTAACAAAATTGCGGTCATTTGCAACGCAGAGATAGGGGCACCCGGATTTCCCGTGAGAATGAAACCCGCCGCCCCGGTGACGAGGTTTAAAATGGCATTTTTGGTAATGCGACTGCGCAATTCTCCCTGATATTCATCCCAATTTTCCTCGGCTAACAAAAGAAACTCCTCGGCGCGGGGATGATCGGGATTGAATACCGCAAACTGTCGCGCCGTTAAAGACGCTTCCAGCCAATTTTCCGCCAGTTCTTCCGCCGCTACCGTCACCTCAATTAACTCCGCTTCTGACGGGTAGCGTACCGCGCCCTTGGACAGCACTTCCACGGCATCCTCAACGAGATCGCGATCGAGCAAGGCATTCGCATAACTTAAATAACCGGGAATAAATCCGGGCTGCTCTTCAATCAATAAATCTGCCGGCGCAACAATCTTACTCATTAAACCGGACTCCAATCCTTCCCGATGAATGCGCCAATAGACCCCCCCGGCGGGAGACAATTGCTCCTCATCGTAAAAGGCTCTTTCTAAAGGTTGATAATCGTCTTCCTCTTCCAGTCGAAAGGGTTCTTTGGCTTCCCGATAGCGATCGACGGCGGCGGGAACTTCTCCTGCTAAGAATAAGCGATCGCCCTCTGCTAAGATTTCAATAATTGCTCGTTCTTCTTCGCTAATCTGTAAAATCCTCTCTTCTTCTTCACCTTCGTTTTCTTCGGTTTCTTCTTCACCTTCGGTTTCTTCTTCTGCTTTCGTCTCGGACTCTATTTCTGCTTCGGTTTCCTCGTCAATCTCCTCATTTTCTGAAGTTGAAGAAGTCTCGGTGTCTATTGCGGTGGGCGTTTGCGCAACGTTAAGCGGGGGACGGCTTTCTCCTTCTAAGAAAAATAATTCTGCTTGTAAAAATTCCTTTTCTAAAGGAGAAGGCGCGATCGCGGTTTCATCAAGGAACAATGATAAAGCGAGAGGGTCTTCAGATTCAACATCGCTTTTTTCCGCCTTAACTTTAATTGCCTTTGCGACTTCGGCAGAAAAATTCGGCGTTTCGGCAAGGGCTGCGGCACTCGAAACAAGAAGGCTCGAGGCGATCGGGAGAGAATACCAGATTGGTTTCATTGTGAGGAGTCCCAAGTAATAATGGTGAAATTTTCTTCATTGTGACGAAGGAAGCTCAGCCCTGTTCCAAGTTTACAAATTATTTCCAGAAAGTTTATAAGTCTTGACAAATATTTGATTTTAACTTTTGACTTTTAACTTTTAACTTGCGTACAATGTGGCTAATTCAGAGTGTATCGGTAAAAATCATTAAGAAAATGTCCGTTCTGTTTGCCAAAATTTACGATACGAGCGCGGAGTTCGACGATCGCTACGTTCCCGAACTCGAAGGGGCGATCGCGCGTTGGGGGGGGATTGTCGCACCATCGACAGGGGATGCGATCGTGGGTTTATTTGCGGGGGAAGCCGATAAAGCCCTAGAAGCGGCTCTCTCCATGGTGGAATGTTTTGCTGGGAGCGTATATGTTAAGTCTCAACCACTTTACTCAACAATGGTCATCGGGATCGATACGGGAACCCTGCTTTCAGAAGGAGAAGAGGAGGAAAGTTCTCGCCAGACCTACATTGTTAAAGATACCCAATACACTGCCGCCCGGGTTGAAGCGCTAACGCAAGTCTATGAAGTTCCCTTGCTCATCACTCATCGTACTTTTTTGCAACTTTCTCATACAGAAGGGTATCGCATTCGCCTCATCCACCGCTTTGAAAAAGAGGATCGCGCCGATCCGATCTCGGTTTTTGAAGTATTTAATGGTGACGCGATGGACATTCAAGACGCGAAACTGGAAACGAAAACCCAGTTCGAGCAAGGATTGTTTTTATATTTTATGGGTTTTGTCGAAGAAGCGGGACATTTATTTGAAGAGTGTTTGGAAGTCTATCCCGACGATCGCGCGATCCAAATTTATTACGAACGCTGTCAATCACTCACCCGTCACCCGTCCATCACTCACCCGTCACCCGTGAAGAAATAAAGAGGATTGTTGGGCAATTTGCCGCGATCGCGATCGGGGTTGGGAGGGGGATGCGATCGCATTCATCTCGGATCGATTTCACAACTCCAACCGGGTAGCGATCGTATCTCATTTTTGAGGAAAAGCCGATATTGAAAGTGTGGAAAGCAAAAGTTTTCCAACTTACACCAGGGACGAGCAAGCGTCAAAGGAGAAAACCATGGATTTCGATCGCATCATCCGCATGTTACAAGCTGGCATTTTATCGATTGCTGGAGTAGCACTGTTAACCCAAATGACTTCTGCTGAAGAAATGGAAAACATGGGGAATGCCGAAGATTTACAAGGGAGTATCGCTTGTGATGTTGTTCATAATCCTTGGTTAAAGGTTGCTCCTCTGGGAGAACTGCCTTGCGAGTTACCTATTGGGGGTTTGGAAAGAATTCCCCTCGGTATGGAACAAGAAATCATGCAATTAGATGATACGACAAAAGAAAACATTCTCTATAATCGCAATCGCCAAGACCATCCCGATGCTTTGGTGGTTGGCGATCGCTAACCGAAGAGGATGAGTGGAACAACAAGTCTATATTTCTAGAGACGGTCTGGCGATCGTCTCTCCGTTTATTTTCTCTCGGAGTATGAGTAAAGATATGTGTTGATAAGTAAAGATAATTGTTTAAGTTCTTGGGATTTTATTTCGTTAACAGTAAAATAGACTTAGGAAAAAACTTAGCAAAGTTGATTGATTTGTCATTGTGCGAGATGTGAAGAAGCATCGCAACAAGTCAAAGATTATAGAGCGAGACAGCAACACTGAAGGTGTGAGGAATCAGAGTGCGCGATCGCACGTGAAGGACACTCGGTGTCAAAGGAGATAACCATGATAAAATTCAATCCCATGATTCGCAATCTTTTACGAACTGGCATTCTTTCTTTAGCGGGAGTTGCACTATTAACCCAAGTGACTTCTGCGGGGGAAATCGGGTGGGAAACGGGAAGTGCTGAGGATTTACAGGGGGTTAGTGCTTGTAATGTTGAAGAACATGTCGGGTTATTTTATGCAGAGTTGTCCGTTCCTGATTTTCCTCCTGAAGCATGGACGTGTAAGGATGGAAGGGGGTTTAATCCTCCAGACCCTGACCCTCCTGTTATTCGACTAGAAGAGGAAACCATAGATGAGATCCTCTATATTATCGATCGCCACAATCATCCCGATGCTCTCATCATTCACACTCCCTAAGCTCGGGTTAGTTTGAATTCTGTTAAAGGAACGATCGCGCGATCGTTCCTTTCTATTGCCTCTTTCCTAAGACAAATAGTCTAATTCTTTTAAGCGATCTAACACTTTTTGCACGCTTTCTGTCAATTCCTCTTTATCCGTGCGACATTCAACTTCCGGATTTAAAGGAGGTTCGTAAGGATCGTCGATACCTGTAAATTGCTTGATTTCTCCAGCCCTCGCCCGCTTGTAGAGACCTTTAACATCTCGATCCTCACAAACCTCTAAAGGCGCATTTGCATAAACTTCAACAAAATGACCAATGCGTCCTCGGACTTCATCGCGAATTTCCCGGTAAGGCGAAATTGCCGACACGATAACGATAACACCATTGCGGGTTAAAAGATGGGCAACAAATCCAATACGGCGAATATTCTCATCCCGATCTGCCTTGCTAAAACCCAACCCTTTTGTTAAGTTTGTCCGCACGATATCGCCATCGAGAACTTCTAATTTATAGCCGCGCGATCGCAACTCCTCAGCAACTTTGTGGGAAATCGTGGTTTTCCCCGCACCACTCAAACCCGTAAACCAAATCGTCACACCTTTCTGTTCCATTGTTTCAATGATTGCCTCAACAGTACACAGTAAACAATTTTTTGGGCAAACCGTCAACTCAGTTATTGGTTATTGGTTATTGGTTATTGGTTGTTTGGATCCCAATAACCAACAACCCATTACAATCCGTAAATCCAAATAATGAGGAGAGGAATAATCAATGCCATTAATAGTGTCAATGGCGCACCCACGCGGGTAAAATCAAAAAATTTGTATTCTCCCGGCCCGTAAACCATGGTATTCGTTTGATAGCCAATGGGAGTCATATAACTGTTAGATGCGGCAAATGTCACCACAAACATAAATGCAAAGGGATTGAGAGCTAAAGTTTTGGCAACGCTAACGGCAATGGGGAGCATGAGAACGACAGAGGCATTATTGGATAAAATTTCTGTCAGGAATGCCGTCACCAGAAAAAAGAACATTAATACCCAGTATCCCGATAATTCTCCGCCCAAAGAAACAATGCGATCGGCTAACCATTGGGTTGTCCCTGAATTTTCCATAGCAATTCCGAGGGGAAGTAAACCCGCTAAAAGAAAAATAATATCCCAACGTACCGCACCGTAAATTTCCCCTGGTCTCAAGCATCCCGTCAGAACCATTAAAACAACTCCAGCTAAGGCACTCACTAAAATTGGTAAAACATTGAATGCTGCCAATAAAACGACACCCAAGCCGATCGCAACGGCAATTCCTGCTTTATCCGAACGCATCATTTCCACATTGCGCTGTTCTAACACTAACAGTTCCCGCGTGGTTTGCAAACCGATAAAACTTTGTTTTGGACCTTGTACCAATAAAACATCGCCAAATCTCAAAGAAATTTTTCCCAAGCGTCCTCTCACCAATTCTGCACCCCGACGAATGGCTAAAACCGTTGCATTATAACGCTGGCGAAAGCGTAAATCTTTTAAGGTCGTGCCAATTAAGCGAGAATTAGAAAGGATTAAGACTTCCGCAATTTTCTCTTCTCCGGAACTCAACACCGATTCTAATTCATCTTTATTAAATTTAACATCGGCTAAAATATCCAATCCCCGCTCGTCTCTAATTTTGAGTAAATCTTCTCGACTGCTGCGGACGATTAAAATATCTCCTACTTGCAAAATTTTATCGGCAAGGGGTTGAGGAAAACGAACTTTATTTCTCAACAATTCCAAGACATCGATATCAAATTTACGTTGAATTTCACTCGATCGCAAGGTTTGTCCCACCAAACTCGATCGCGGGGTGATGACGACTTCACTCACATACTCTCGCAAACCGTAATCTTCCGATACCAAATCGCTACTGGCAGGTTTGCGATCGGGAAGGAGTCGGGGAGCGATCGCAGAAATATAAATTAAGCCAATCATAAAAATCAATATTCCTGCTTGACTAAATTGAAAAATACTAAATTCCCCATAGCCCAATTGTTTTGATAAACCACTGGCCAAAATATTGGTAGATGTGCCAATTGTAGTCATAATTCCGCCTAAAATTGAAACATAGGAAAGAGGAATTAAAAGTTTTGATGCCGATATTTTTTGTTGTTTGCACCAATCCTCGATAATGGGCAAAAAAATAGCAACAACGGCAGTATTATTAATAAACGCTGTAATCGGACCAACTAAAATTCCTAAAATAAAGATCTGCTGATTGAGTTGCTTTCCTCCCCATTTAATCAACCAATCTCGCAGGATTTGAATCGCTCCTGTTTTAGAAATTCCCGCACTGAGAATAAACATTGCTAAAACAGTAATAGTCGCTGAATTTCCAAAACCTGAAATCCCTTCTTCGGGAGAAACTAACCCCAAAATCATTAAAATAACAGTGATGATAATGGCAATGAGATCGACAGGAAGAATTTCACTAATAAAACCGATAAAGGCAAAACCAATAACGGCTAAGGTGAGAATGATTTTCATTATTTGTTATTTGTTATTTGTTGTTTGTTATTTGTTGTTTGTTGTTTGGCTACCAATAACCAATAACTAATAACTAATAAGCAATAACTAATAACGATAATATTCTCGATACCAATCTACAAATTTTTGAATTCCTTCTTCAATCGGGGTATTGGGTCGAAAACCAACATCTTGCATTAATTCATCAACATCGGCATAGGTTCTGGGGACATCACCGGGCTGCATGGGGAGCATATTTTTTTCTGCAGTTTTCCCCAAATATTTTTCTAGAGTTTGAATCATGTACATTAATTCTACAGGCTGATTGTTGCCAATATTATAAACTTTATATTTTGCACCACTGATTTTATGAGAATCTGGAATTTTTTCACTGACGCGAATGATGCCTTCGACAACATCATCAACATAAGTAAAATCGCGCTGCATTTTACCGTGGTTGAAAACATTAATCGGTCGGTCTTCTAAAATTGCTTTGGTAAACAAAAATAATGCCATATCCGGGCGACCCCAAGGCCCGTAAACGGTAAAAAATCGCAGTCCCGTTGTGGGAAGATCGTATAAATGACTGTAGGTATGTGCCATTAACTCATTCGCTTTTTTACTGGCAGCATAGATGCTAATGGGATAATCGACATTATCTTCTACAGAGAAGGGAATTTTCTTATTGGCACCATAGACCGAACTCGAGGAGGCAAACACGAGATGCTCGCTCTTACCGTACCGACAACCCTCAAGAATATTCATAAATCCCACGAGATTGCTATCGACATAAGCATGGGGATTTTCTAAAGAGTAACGCACTCCCGCTTGGGCTGCTAAATTAATGACAACTTTGAAGGTTTGTTCGGCAAAAAGCTTTGCTATTCCTTCGCGATCGGCGAGATCCAAATGACAAAATGTAAAATTGGGATATTTTTTCAATTCTCCCAAGCGTGCTTGTTTGAGAGAAAGATCGTAGTAATCGTTAAGATTATCGAGACCGACGACGCGATCGCCCCGTTCTAACAAGCGCTTGCTCGTATGAAAGCCAATAAAACCCGCCGCACCAGTCACTAAAGTCACCATTATCAATAAACAATTATCAATGAACAATTATCAATGATGGAAAGAAGAGCGCGAAAAAATTTCATCCTTCCTCCTTCATCCTTCATCCTTTTGTTAAATTACCGGAACTTTGATCCCGACGCTATGCCCCTGATGTTCCGGTCGCATTCCAGAATAAACTAAACCTCGTTGAGAGTCGAGGGTTAAAATCGCGCCGTCTCGAATGATTTCCGTGGCATTTTTTAAGCCGACGATCGCGGGAATGCCCAGACGCAAACCAATCACTGCTGCATGGCTGGTTAAACTCGACTCTTCTGTAATAATTCCCGCGGCCTTGCGAATAGCTTCTACATAATCAGCATTGGTTGCCGTGGCAACGAGAATATCATCTTGACTAAAATTGGCAGCATCCTTGGCATTGCGCACGACTCGGGCGCGTCCGGTGACAGTTCCTTCGCCAATGCCGATCCCTTTGCCCAACACGGCCGTCACCACTTCCACTTTAATGAGATCGGTAGAGCCAGCAACCCCTTGCAG
>JBFRWJ010000660.1:0-10833 GCA_051439525.1 Spirulina sp.
CACCATCTCTCGAAACACGGAGGCATTGCGGATGGGGTTGTCTCTCTCATCGGTTTCTCGTCAACGTAAAACTCTCTCCTTCCAAGGATTATACCCTGATTTCTTCCTTTTTATTGTTCAAGTCCCGTTAGCAGGCTTTGTGTTTTTTCCTTGAGATTCCTCGAACTGCTAAGCAAGGAAGGAGGCAAGATGGATATTTGAAGGATTTCACAACGGCGTGGGAGTTATACTGGGAAAAAATCGTCTAGGTGTAGGCGACTACATCTAGCGCAAAATTTATATTTTTCCTTGAGACTTCCCATGATAAACTCTTACGATTGGCTCAAAGGCATCCAAACCGTCCTCAAAGAATTTGCCGATGCAGAATTCCAAGAGCGAGTTTGGGTACGTGGTGAAGGGGAAGAGGTTTCTGACTGGACGGAAGCAATGTGCAAATTGTTTGACGATTATCAGTTTGACGATTTTCTAGATGAGAGTTGGCCAAAATTGGGACTTTCCGATCGACTCCACGCAGTATTAGATAATTTTCGATCGCAACTCAATCACTACGAAGAAAAAGAAACAAACGCCGCGATCGCCCGAGATCCAAAATGGCAGCAAATTCGAGATCTCGCCAAAGAGGTTCTCGTACAAATGAATCTCGAAATGCAGGCAAAAGTTTTTTCCACTAAAATTTCCCTCGACTGAAGAAAAAGTCCGAGGGAAATTTTAGAGATTTCACAAAGGATTAGTAACGGCTATTTCTCCGACCGCCGCCGCCGCCTCCAAAGGAACCGCGACCGCCCCCTTCTTTACGAGGACGAGCTTTGTTCACTTTAAGTTCGCGACCCATCCATTCTGCTTCATCAAGCGCCGCGATCGCCTTATCTTCTTGAGCCTCCGACTCCATTTCAACAAAGGCAAAACCCCGTGGGCGAGCTGTCTCCCGATCGAGAGGAATATGAACCCGTTGAACGCTTCCATACTCAGAAAATACCATCGTGAGATCCTCCCGAGTGACCTCATAGGCAAGATTGCCTACATAAATCGACATGATTCGTGTTGTCCTTGATTAGATGTTTTATGCACAAATGTGTAGTGAGCCAAGATTTCGGAGAGAAGCCTGTCAATACTCGAGCGAAAAAATCGTCAATACTGAAACAAAAATCTATCACCGTTCTTTATCCTCGATCGCTATACTAGCACTTTTTCTAAAAAGTGGAATATTTGAAAACTTAAGAAAATACACTCCTTTCGACTTGTCTAACCTTCGTAAACCCCTCGGGACTGGTGATGCTTGTCGGGACTGAGCGCAAAGACGGCGATCCACCGCCCTAAATTGCAAGGTTTGAACAACACTGAAAAGAGTGTATTTCCTGTGATTATCGTTAAATTGACGGAATTGTCAACTCTACCGAGTCCAGAGAATTAACTGGCCGATCGCACTAATAAAACGCCTCCTACCGCCAAACCGATCAGATTCGCCGACCAAGCTGCGAGAAGGGGCGGAAGAGATCCCAATACTCCCATTTGTCCCGTGACGGTAAACAGGGTGTAATAACAGAAAATAATGATAACGCTCAATCCAAAACTGGTGGCTTTGCTCGTATTGCTGGGTAAAACCCCCAACGCTGCGCCCACCAATCCAAAGACAAAACAGGCAAACGGGAGGGAGATTTTTTGCTGAATGCGGACTTTGAGCTTGCGGACGGCGCGATCGTCTCCGGCCTGTTGAAAAAATTGCATTTGGTCTCGGGCTTGAGCGATACTCAATTCTGTATTATCCCGCACTCGTGCGGCTAAATCTAAAGGCGTTCGCGGCAGTTGGACTTGTTGGCGTTTAAAACGGAGCAAATTATCAATCGAACCATTGGGAGACATAAAATACATGATACCGTTAAAAAAGTCCCATTTATTATCATTAAAATTCCATTCCGCCGACTCGGAAGTTAAAATTTGACTGACACTGCCTTCCGAGCGATCTAACACGGTTAATCCTTGCATTTGTTGACCGTTAAATCGTTCGGCATAAAAGAGGCGTTTTAAAATTTTCTCGGAATTTCCATATTCATCTTGTATCGTCTCGTATTCGGGATAAAAGATATTTTTATCTTGAAAGAGGGGTTTATCTTGATTGAGGGCTTTTTCTAAAGTAATCGCCGCTTCATAATTCGCAGAAGGAACGATCCAATCATTAAAAATAAAAGTCATTCCCGTCACCGCCAAACTCAAGGCCAGAGCCGGCGCGACAATTCGATAAATACTTGCCCCCACGCTCCGCATGGCGACAATTTCACTATCGCTCGATAGCTGCCCGTAAGCCATCAATGCCGCGAGGAGCATGGACATGGGAAAGGAGTATAAAACAAATTGCGGCACGCTGAATATTGCCACCTTAAACGCGATAGAATTGGGCAAACCGTACTCCGTGACTCGTCGAACTAAATCGAAGAGAATTCCCACCGCAATTCCCAAAGCAGAGAACATTCCCATCCCAAAAAGAAAAGGGGGGATAACTTCGCTGACAATGTAGCGATCCATCACCGAAATATGGAGGAGTCGATAAAAGGAAAATTTAGATTTGCCTGCACTCATGGCTTTTTAGAACTACAGTTTAAACTGATCTCCAAGATAATATTGTCGCACCAAACGATTGTCGTACAATTCCTCGGCGGTACCTGCCGCTAAAATTTCTCCCTCTCGCATAATATAGGCGCGATCGGTAATGGCAAGAGTTTCTCTCACATTATGATCCGTAATTAAAATGCCCATATCGCGATCGCGCAACCCGGCTACGAGATGTTGAATTTCTGAGACGGCGATGGGATCGACTCCAGCAAAGGGTTCGTCTAAGAGCAAGAATTTCGGGCCGTTGCGTCCGGTGGCTAAGGCGCGGGCGATTTCCGTGCGCCTTCTTTCTCCCCCCGAGACTTGGTTTCCTTGGGTGCGGGATACTTTATGGAGGCGAAACTCACTTAAAAGTTCCTGCAAGCGTTTGGGGTGTTCTTCTGGGGGAACATTGCCTTGCTCGAGGACGAGTTGAATGTTTTCCCAGACCGTCAAATCCCGAAAAATGCTAGCTTGTTGGGTAAGATAACCGATCCCGAGGTGAGATCGCTCGTTCAGGGTCAGGCGGGTAATATTGCGATCGTCGAGCCATACCTTTCCTTCATTGGGTTTAACCAGTCCGACTGCAATATAGAATGTTGTGGTTTTTCCCGCCCCATTCGGTCCGAGCAGTCCGACGATCTCCCCTTGCGACACGCTAATATTTACGCGATTGACCACCGCTCGCTTGCCATAAGTCTTATGTACGTTCTCTAATCGAATCATTTCAATGAACAATTATCAATGAACAATTATCAATGAACAATGAACAATTATCAATGAACAATGAACAATGAACAGTCCTTCTACTTTAAGTCAGAGGCTTGAAATCGAGATGAGGATTAGCACTTCATCCTTTATCCTTCATCCTTCATCCTTCCGGAATTCCTTCATCCTTTTCACCGAAGAATTTCTTCGATGGGAGGTGGGGGAGGAAATGCACTGTCATCGGGAGTCACTTCTCTGACGGGTTGAATCGCTTCGGGGGGTATTAAAGTTGGGGGAGGAGAGAGGGCAGGATCCTCGGGAGAGCGATCGCTGTAAGGCTCTTTAAAAGCGGGTTTGGGATTGTAGGGCGTTAAGGGGGGTTCTTTCGAGGGAGAAGTTGGGGCATCGGGATCGGAAATGTAATAAACTGATTCGACTTGACGATCTTCTCGGGGCGTAGCGACGACGCGTCCTTCCTCAACGTAATAAGTAATGACTTCCCCTCGCACGCTATTGCCTTCTTGTAAAACATAAGCATTACCTGTAAGGACGATTACGCCTTCATTGGTAAAATATTGGGCTTGAGCGGAAGTACCTTGCATTTGCCGGGCGGGATAGTCAATGCGAACATTTCCTCGAGCGGTCATCACTCCGGTTGCTTGATTCGCTTCTTGAATATCCGATCGCACTACGATTTGCCGTCCGACTTCCTGTGCTTTCACTCCGCGAACATTTTGCCATAAGGATATGACTCCTCCAATGGTCAAGAGGAGAAGAGCGAGCGCAACTCCCCGGAGTCGGTGCGGGTGAGAATTGTGGGAATCGATCGCAGCAAACATGAGAATAAAAAGATAATAACGTTATTGATAATTGTTCATGGTTCGTTGAAAAAAAAGACGTTCGGGAAATCTAGCAAGTTTCCCGTAATGGTTTAAATCGAGATAATTTGGGGGAAATGGGGAGAGGATGTTTGAGAATGTAGGGTTTCTACAAAAGACGCGATCGCCTCGGGCGCAATTTCTTGCAGGCTGCAGAGGAGTTCCCAGCTTTCCTCAAACAGTTTCGTCACATCGATTCCCTCATAGTCGGGTTGATAGTCTCGAATGCGCCGCGTTCCCTCTCCCAACAATGTTACTGCACCCCGCCAATTACAATTTTCCAAATGATAGCAGGCCACAGCAATTTGTAAAATTCCTTGATAAAACTGTTTGTGCGGTTCGGAGGCTTCCATCCAAAGCGCTTCTAAAGTATCGTGACAGGCATAAAATTCTTGGCGATTGAACTCCTCAACCCCCTGCAAAAAGGCTTCTGTTGGCATTTAGGACTCAAACCCGATTAACTGAATATAGTGACTGTTCACTGTTCACTGTTCACTGTTCAAGATGCGGCGAGACTTTCCCGTACTTTGAGAATTTCTCCCATTTCAATCTCTTGTTGGTCTCCCACAAAATCATCTTCAGGTTTGAGGAATAACATGCAGTGGCATTCTTTGCGTTCTCGCATCGGTACGCAGGGACAATTCCAAAATGCAGCCTTCACTTCTGCTTCTTTGTCTTCGTAGTGGCGACAGGGACACAATGGCGAACCCAACTCCTCTTTATGTTTGGCCAATCCTTCAATGACCACTGCCGTCACTGATGGATCGATACAAAAATACGTCTCTGTATTTTTGGCATATTTCTCAGCAAAACTTTTCATCGCCGAGAGCGTCTTATCACCTTGCTGGTTCTCTGGATTTGCAGAAGTCATGGGTTTAGTGGTGTAATAGCGAACAATAATTTTATCTTCAGCATTGTAACCCAAGGCGGTTTGACCTACACATCAGTACGAGGGGAGAGATTGAGTATGAACTTTGGTTGGTTGAGGAATTTCCGGTCTTTATTTTTGGCAGATCCTTGTCCGTTGTGCGATCGCCCGTCTGAAGAGATTCTCTGTAGGGCTTGCGAAAGGCAGCTACAACGGTGTCAGATCGCCAAACCCGAGGCATCTTGGCAAGGAGAATCGCCGCTTTTTGTTTGGGGACATTATGGCGGCGTCTTGAAACGGGCGATCGCGGCGATGAAATAAGAAAATCGACCCCAAATTGCGGAACTTTTGGGGGAATACTTGGGTCGAGCATGGTTGGATGTTTCCCGCCCTTTCCCGAAAATGGTTGTCGTCCCCTTGCCCATGAATCCCGAAAAACGGAAAAAAAGAGGATTCGATCAAGCAGAATTAATCGCTCGCAGTTTTTGCCGCCAGACGGGTTTTCCCTTAAAATGTCAGGGCTTGCAACGGATTAAAGATACTAAACCTTTATTCGGTCTCAATCCCCGAGAGCGGGAATTAATGATGCAAGATGCCTTTGCTTTGGGCAAGGATTTTCAAAACAGACCGCCTCGCTTGCCTATTTTACTCGTGGATGATATTTACACCACAGGAAACACGGTAAAATCGGGCGCTCGCATCCTTTCTCGGGCGGGAATTCAGGTGGGAGGAATTGCCGCCGTTGCCAGCCCGCGCGTAAAATGACCGCAAACCGTTAAGATATTTCAAGTTGTTGCCCTCTTGTTGCGATCGTGCTTGCCAAACTGAAAAATTTGTCTCCAAAAACCCTGCTGGCCAATACAATGGTTCGCTGGTGGATCGTTGGTATCGTGTTTGTGGGCTTTAATATGGTTCTCCTCTATTTTGCCTATGCTGCGATCGAACGATTTTATTTGCCCGATTGGGCTTCTTTTTTCTCTTCATGGGGTCTTGTGGTGGTTGGCGAAACCGGTCAGTTGCAAATGTCAGAACGGTTGTCTAATTTAGTTGCTTCTTTAGTTGCTTCCGAGCTGGCCAATATTTTACGCTTTTTCGTGAACGATCGCTGGGTTTTTGGGTTTCCTCGCCCCACTTGGATGCGGTTTGGACAATATCACGTCGCGATCGCGGGGTCTTTTGTGGTTTGGTTGGGCGTTTACAACATCCTTGTTGACGTTTGGCATGTCGAGAAAATTGTGATTGCACCACTTGTCGCGACGGTTTTCTCTGTTTTTGTCAATATGCTGACTAATTTTCTCTGGATTTGGCGGAAAAAGAATTAATTTGTTATTTGTTGTTGGTTATTTGTTATTGGTTGATAACTGATGACTAATTACTCCCAATTTCTTAATTTCTGGTGAACCCGGGCGAGATGCCACATATAATCGTCGAGGGGGAAATCACGGGCTGCTTTAACAATATACTCTCGCGATCGCGTTTCTTCTCCTCGTGCTTCGTAATACAATCCAACATACAAATGGCTGTAAAATTGACCCCGTTTCCCTTCTCGCTCTCCCAATTTTAACACGTCTTCTGGCTGACAGCATTCCGCATAAAGTTGATAGATTTCTCTCATCACCCGACGGGGATCGTTTTTAATGGGCAACAGAGACGTTTGAGCTTCTTTTAAACCCCGATCGCGCGCGAGACAAAGATATCGCCAAATCGTCTCTTCAACATCGTTAGAATTAACCGTTAAATCGATTTCAAATTGCTTTGCTCCCTCAGCAAAGCGATCGCAATAATAATACGCTAAACCTCTTTGCCAAAGATAAGGAGTTAATTGGGGATCGAGATATTCGGCGCGATCGAAATCCGCGATCGCCGCTTCAATTCGAGCCAACTTAAAGTATACCATTCCCCGTTGAATATATCCTCGCGGATTGAGAGACTGTAACTGAATCAAACGATCCCAATAGGTGAGTGGATTTGTCATCATTTTTAATTGTCGCGATCGGGTTGAGTTTGAAAACTTTCTTTCATTTTCTCCAATTGTTGATAAATTCCTTCACTGGTTAACCAGCCATATCCTGCTTCTCCTAGGGTTTTCATTAACTTTTGAAAATCTTCGTCCGTCCAAGTTGGCGTACCGGAACGAGTGAGGGCTAATTGTATTTCTTCATCTGAAAGATTGTAGGCTTGTTTTTTCTGGGCTTGGGAAGAGGGAAAAAATATCGTTTTTGGCGTATTAAAAGAGGAAGAATTTTGTTGGGCATTTTGCTCGATCTTGGCAGTTTTAACTTGTAGGGGAATGAGATATTTGGTTTCATGAGGAGAGAAACTATGTAAGATAAGATAGCGTTCGTAGAGCTGTCCTAAAATTAAATAGCTCGTATCGATTGTCACCTTATACCTAGATTGGGTGTGATGAAAATGAGAGGGGGCGATAGAAATCCAAGGATGAGCGCGAGGAGTCGCCGCAAAATCACCGGTATGAGGAGCAACTTCCCAAATTCCTTCTTGCACTGAAGCCGGGAGAGCGCGTTTAATTCTGAGAGTTTTAGTCAGTTTCTCTTTGGCTTTTGTTGATTTAAAAATTAATCCGGGATGCTTCAAAACAACTTCTCTGATTTTTTCAATCGAGATTTGCTTGAAGATCGCTTTTGCTTTGATTGCTGAGAGATGACGCTCTTGCGGATTGAGCTTCAGCATTTTCTCGAGCCAGTCCAAAAAATTTGGGTTGAGATGAATTAATCTATCTCGAAACACAAAGCGTCTTTCTTGATTAATAAGTCGTGCAATATTTTGAGATTTCGTATTGGTTAAAGTACAAAGAATAGTCGCACCGAGTCCGTATAAATCTGTTGACTTGTTACTTTTTTTACCTCTGAGTTGTTCGGGAGACAAAAATCCAACTCCCTCATCAAATTCTGGATTGATGCGATCGGCAATTTTAAAATCGACTAAATAGGCATTGAAACGAGAATCAATAAAAATATTTTCCGGTCTAAGATTTTGATGTAAAATAGGAGGAACTTTTTTTTGCAAATAAATTAAAATATCCAGAATAGAAAGAATTACTTTTTTAAGATTATCCGCAGAAATCGTCTGGATTTCAGCAAGAGAGTGTAGTTCGAGATATTCTCGAACAATATAGAATGAATCGGAATCTTTGTAAGTATGTAAATAATGTGGGATTCCTGAATGTTTTAGCTCTTGCAAATTTTTCACTCTTTCCTGATATTCCTCGATCGGTCTGCGATCGGCATCTGTTGCTGATAAGTTAATTTGCTTGACAACAACTGTTTTTTGCGTAATTGTATCTAATGCCAGAAAAGTAATAGATTGCCGATCTTGGCATTCTCCAAGTTTTTGAAGGGTTTGATAGCGTTGCATGGCTCTATTCATTAACTTCATTCATTGAATTGCATTCTCGATCGCTGCTAAAATATAAAGATTAACAAGGCACGAGTGAAATGTCTCACCTCAACAATTATCTCCCATGAATCTTGTCTTGAATCCCCAATCTAGCCCGAGTCTTGACGATCGCGAACGAGATAGACTGAAAATTACCTTCGCTCCCCTTTCTCTCGATAATGTCTATCGTTTGGCCGAAAGCGAGGCCAATGGTGCCATTGTCTTCATGAGCGGTACGGTACGCGATCGCACCGACGGAAAACCCGTCACTTTCTTAGAATATCAAGCCTACGAACCGATGGCGATCGCGATTTTTCAGCAAATTGCCGCCGACATTCGCCAAACTTGGCCGCTTTCCAATCGCGTTGTTATCCATCATCGCATCGGACGCTTAAAAGTGGGAGAAATTAGCGTTTTGGTTGCCGTCGGCTGTCCTCATCGTGCCGAAGCCTTTGACGCTTGTCGCTATGCGATCGATCGCTTAAAACATAACGCCCCCATCTGGAAAAAAGAACATTGGGCAGACGGTTCGAGTAGTTGGGTTAGTATGGGAGCATGCGAACAAGAACAAGGAAATTGTTAGATTAAGAAAAAATGAAGAATTAAAAATGAACTCCTCTCAGAAGCAACAAACCGATCTGCGAACAGTCCTTGTCTGTCAAAATTGTACCTGTCTGACTCGCGGTGCGGAAGAATTGTTAAAAGCTTGGCAAACTGCCGATCTTCCTGATGATGTCGAGATTGTTGCTTCGGGTTGTTTGGGACAATGCAATCTCGCTCCTAACGCCCGCATTCTTCCCGAGGAAACATGGTATTGTCGCCTCTCCCCAGAAGATGTGCCGCGCATCGTTCAGCAACATCTTCACGAAGGCAAACGAGTCAAGGAAAAATTACATCCTCGCATTCATTCGTACTATAGCTTTTTAGAACACGGCTCCACGCGATGAAAATCAATTATAAAGTTGCTGCTGCTGTTGTTGTTGGCATCGCCGTCCTCAGCATCTTGGGGGCAAAATTAGCTCAATTCGGCAATACTCGATCGTGGTTGGATATTCCTTATTATGGCGATCGCGGCGTTTTTTTTGCCGACGTGACGGGAGACGGTCGCGCCGATGCGATCGCCGTCAACGAACGCGGCATCACGATTCGACGTTCTACCGGCTCTCGCTTTGCCGAGGCCGAACCTTGGCTGTCCCATCCTTATTTGGGAGAGAAGGGCAATTTCTTCGCAGATGTCACCGGAGATGGCAAAGCTGATGCCATTGTCATCAATGAAAGCGGCATTGGAGTCAGTCGGGCAAAATTAGCAGATTTTGCTCCCCATCAAACTTGGATGGATCGTTCGTATTATGGAACGAAAGGCACATTTTTTGCCGATGTCACCGGAGATGGCAAAGCCGATGTCATTGTCGTCAATGAAAATGGCATTGGGATCGGGCGATCCACGGGGACGCAATTTTTAGCGAACGAGACTTGGGTGGAAGGCGAATATCTGGGCGATCGCGGTATTTATTTTGCCGATGTCACCGGAGATAGTAGAGATGATGCCATTGTCGTCAATAATACGGGTATTGGCGTGCGGCGATCGCGAGGCGATCGGTTTGATGGGAATGAGACATGGACGAATAACGCTTACTTTGGCGAAATTGGGACTTTTTTTGCCGATGTCACCGGAGATGGCAAAGCCGATGCGATCGTTGTCAATCAAGATGGCGTGACGGTGAGAAGGTCTACAGGTTCTGCGTTTGCTGCCAATGAAACTTGGACGCAAGGCATTTATTATGGTGATGTCAGTACCGATTTTGCCGATCTTACGGGCAACGGTCGTGCCGATGCTATTGTTGTCAATACAACGGGAATTGCTGTGAAACTCTCTGAGGTTCGCGAATGGTGAATTTCAGTCACCACCTCACCACCTCACCACCTCACCAGTTATCAGTTACCCGTTATTAACCAGAGAGTAAGCTATGTTTGAGAGAATTGTGCTTCGGGATGGAAAACTCCCTTTATTCGGACCGTTTCCCCATGCTATTCGTGCGGGAGATTTTTTATTTGTAACGGGTCAACTGTCTGAAGATCCAGAAACCGGACAAATGCTTGTTGGCGAGATCGACCAACAAGTCCGACAAGTAATGGATAATTTAAAGTTAGTTTTAGCAGACGTAGGAACGAGTTTAGATAAAGCAGTAATGGCAAGAGTTTTTATTACAGATATGCGCTATTTTGAGACTGTCAATAAAATTTATTCGTCTTATTTTCAAGATGGAGAAATGCCCTGTCGAACGACAGTAGGAGTAATGGGTTTAGCTGGAATGGGCGATATTGAAATCGATCTAATTGTATATTGCGGCAACTAGACAGTTATCAATTGTCAATTATCAATTATCAATTATCAAT
>JBFRWJ010000661.1:0-7227 GCA_051439525.1 Spirulina sp.
CGGGGGGGGCATCGAGAGGGGAATTTGTTCCCCCATCGGAAAATAGCGCTCCCGGTCAAGCTGCGGGGGGGGCATCGAGAGGGGAATTTGTTCCCCCATCGGAAAATAGCGCTCCCGGTCAAGCTGCGGGCGGTGCGGCACGAGGCGACTTTATGCCCTCATCGGACAATGGCACTCCCAGTCGGACTGTAAGCGGATCGGCACGAGGCGACTTTATGCCCCCGTCGGACAATGGCACTCCCAGTCAAGCTGCGGGCGGTGCGGCACGAGGCGACTTTACTTTTCCCCAGAACAATATTGCCCCTCGAAGCACTGTTTCGGGTTCTTACTTGTTCGACGATCGCGAACTGTCCTTGCTCGCCCTCCTGCCCGAAAGCTTTTACGGCACGACGCTATCCAGCCATCCCACCATTTTGGCTTATATTCCGGCCTCGCCTGCAAACGAGGCAATTTTGAGTCTCAAAGATGAAGACAAAAATATGCACTACCAAATGTTAGTGCCGCTCTCCGGACAAGCCGGCATCGTGGCGATCGCGCTCCCAGACAATGCGCCTCCCCTAGAAGTCGATCGCAACTATCAATGGTATCTCGCGATTAAGCTGGATGGAAATTTATCTCCCAGCACGCCTTTTATTGATGGTTGGGTCAAGCGCATCGAGCCTTCTGCCGAGTTAGCACAAGCCCTCGAAGGACAAAGCCTCGTACAGCAATCCTCAATTTTGGCAGCGAATGGGGTGTGGTACGACAGTGCCTCGATCTTAGTCGATTTGCGGCGGGAAAACCCAACCGATCCCCTATTGCTGAAAGAGTGGACGGAGTTGCTCGATTCTGTAGAGTTATCTCAATTCATCAACGCACCCTTGTAAATTCAACAGAAAGATCGCTTTTTCTTGAATTTTGAATTCATAATTGTGAAGTAGGGTGACAATTGTTTGAGTTGATAATTGATAATTTTGCATTAAACTGCTATGCCGTTAGGACTGAAAACCCAGATAGGACGCTATCGTTCGATTTTAACGATCGCCTCCAGCGTATCGATCGCGGCAATCGCGGCCAATCTGCTGGGGGTCTTCAACCTGCTGGAATGGGCTCTGCGAGATAGTTTTGTGAACTGGCGACCGCAAGAATCCCTCGAATCGGAGATCGTCATCGTCACCATTGATGAAGCGGACATCAAAGCCGCTAAAAATTGGCCGATTCCCGATCGCATTCTCGCTCGGGCGATCGAGCAAATTCGCGATCGCGGGCCCGTCGCCATCGGTCTCGATCTCTATCGCAATCTCCCCGAAGAACCCGGCCACCAAGAACTGCTGGAGGTATTTCGCACCACCCCCAATTTAATTGGCGTGGAGAAAATTACCGGCGATCGCGTCGATCCGCCGCCCATCCTCAAAGATCGCGATCGAGTGGGTTTAGCCGATTTGGTTTTGGATGGGGATCGCAAAATCCGTCGGGCGTTGCTTTCCGCGCAAGACACTCAGGACAAGGATGCCATCAAGTCCGGCTTAGCCGCTAAATTGGCCTTAAAGTACCTCGAAGCCCGAGACTTGACCTTAGAAGCGTTGAATGCCGAAAGACAAACCTTTCAAGTCGGCAAAGCGATCTTTGCTCCCCTGCGCAATGGAGAGGCGGGATATGCCAAACAGTCCCTCGGCGGCTATCAAATTCTCCTCAACTGGCGAGGGCCGACGGCAACGTTCCCCACCCTCACCTTGCAAGAGGTTTTAGATGGGAAAATTCCTCCGGAGTTAATGCGCGATCGCATCGTCCTGATCGGTTCGACCGCCACCAGTACCAACGATTTCTTTGCCACCCCCTACAGCAGTGCTTGGTTCTCCGCCGAACAACTGACCCCCGGGGTGGTGGTTCATGCCAATATTGTCAGCCAAATCCTGCGGAGTGCCTTGGAGGGTCGGACTTTATTGCGGGGATGGGCGGTTCTCCCCCAAGGACTCTGGATCGTCCTCTGGACGACTTGGGGAAGTGCCGGTCTGTGGTTTTGCATGAGTTGGGGGGAACGACAAAAGAAAAAAATCCCGGGCGGTTATGCCTTGTGGGTGACGATCGCGGCCAGCTTGGGGTTGTTCGGTGGGGGCTATCTTGCCTTATTAAGCGGGTGGATTATTCCCGTCATTCCTCCCTTAGCTTCCTTCTGGCTCGGGGCGATCGCCACCACCAATGCCTACAAGCAGCACAAACTCGCGATCGCCAATCGACAATTAACCCGTGCCAACGAGCAACTCTCGGACTACTCCAAAAATCTCGAAACCAAGGTCGCAGAACGAACTCGGGAGTTAGCCGCCGCCAAAAAAATCGCCGATGCCGCCAATCAAGCGAAAAGCGATTTTCTCGCCAATATGAGTCACGAACTCCGGACTCCCCTCAATGGCATTTTGGGGTACACCCAGATCATGGAGCGAGCGCAAGACCTAAATCTTCATCGCAATGGGGTGTCCGTGATTCACCAGTGCGGCACGCACCTGCTGAACCTGATTAACGAAGTCCTCGATCTGGCCAAGATCGAGGCTCGTAAAATGGAACTGCATACTAGCGATCTGCATTGCCTGTCCTTTCTGAATGGGGTGGCAGCCATGGCTCGCATCCGAGCCGATCGCAAAGACATCGCCTTGCACGTCGAATTGGATCCCCACCTTCCCAGTGGCATTCATGTCGATGAAAAACGCTTGCGGCAAGTTTTGCTCAATCTTTTGGGAAATGCGATCAAATTTACCGATCGCGGCAGCGTAACCTTTAACGTCCAACTGCTCGAAGACCACCGGGATACCTTACCGCCAACCGCTCGCTTGCGTTTCTCCGTCCAGGATACCGGGGTCGGCCTGCCTGCCGATAAAATCGAGAAAATTTTTCGTCCCTTCGAGCAAACCGGCTCGGATAATCATAAGGCACAAGGGACGGGTTTAGGATTAACCATTAGCCAGCAAATCGTGCAAATGATGGGGGGAACCATTGAGGTCAAAAGCATTTTCGGGGAAGGCAGTACCTTCTTCTTTGAACTGATGTTACCGTCCCTCGAACATCCTCTCAATCAAGCCAGTGACGAACGAGGGAAAGTGATGGGTTATCTGGGTCAACCGCGCAAAATTCTCGTGGTCGATGACAAGGAGGTCAACCGAGCCGTATTGTTAGAAGTCTTGAGACCCCTCGGGTTTGTTTGTGCCGAAGCCGAAGAGGGGGAAACCGGATTCGCGATCGCTAAAGAGTTTCAGCCGGATTTAATCTTAACCGATCTGGTCATGACCGGCTTGGATGGCTTTGAATTGACCCGTCGCCTGCGTCAGTGCGATCGCTTCAAAGAAGTTCCCGTGATTGCCTCCAGTGCCAGTGTCTTGACGGACGAGCAAGGCAAAAGTCTGGACGCGGGTTGCGATGAGTTTCTCCTCAAACCCATCGAATTTCAGAAATTACTGCGATGTTTGAAAAGGCATCTCAATTTAGAATGGGTTTATGAGACGCTGACCCCAACAGACTCGAAAGATTCCTTAGCCCCTCGGAATGGGGAGGCCGAGGACGATATCGTTCCCCCTCGGGAAGAACTCAAAGCCCTTTACGAAGCCGCTCAGATTGGCGATATTGCGGAGATTCGAGAGGAAGTCAAACGGATTCAGCGCTTAAACGAACAGTATGCAGCCTTTACCACGCAAATTCTCCAATTGGCGGACAATTTTGACGATCAGGCGATCGTGAAATTAATCGAATGTTCCTGAAGCGTCGGGATTATCGATTTCTCGTTTTTTAAATAAAAACTTGGTGCAGACAACGAGCAAAACGGAACGAACCCATGACACAAGCCACTCTCCTAATTGTTGATGATAATCCCACCAATATCAAGGTTCTGTTTGACTTCCTTCAGGAAAACCAATTCAAGGTTCTCGTGGCCAAGAACGGCGAAAATACCCTCGCCAAGCTTAAAGTCATAACGCCGGATCTGATTCTTTTGGATGTCATGATGCCGGGAATTGATGGCTTTGAAACCTGTCGCCGCATCAAGGCCAATCCCCAGACGAAGGATATTCCCGTTATTTTTATGACCGCCCTGGCGGATACCGAACATAAAGTGAAGGGATTTTCCGTGGGAGCTGTGGATTATGTGACCAAACCGTTTCAGCAAGAAGAAGTTTTAGCTCGCGTCCGCCTTCATTTGCAAATCCGCGAGTTGACTCGCGAACTGGCGGAGAAAAATAGCCAGTTGAGCGATCTCAATGCCTCCCTCGAGCAAAAGGTGGAAGAACGAACCTTTGCCCTACAAAACGCACAATCCCAGTTGGTTTTAAGCGAAAAGATGTCTTCTCTCGGGCAGTTAGTGGCGGGGATTGCTCATGAAATTAACAATCCTTTGGGTTGTATTACGGGCAATCTACAATGTGCTGACGACTATACCCGAGATGTTATCGATTTAGTCGAACTGTATCAACGCCACTATCCCGATCCCGATGCAGAAATTCTCGAGCAGTTGGAGGAGATGGACTGGGAATACTGGGTAGAAGATTTTCCCAAAGCGATCGCCTCGATGCAGGATGCTGCCGATCGCATTACAGCTCTCAGTAAGTCCATGCGTGTCTTTTCTCGGGGCGATAAGGAGAAGAAAATCCCGTTCGATCTCCATGAGGGGATCGAGAGTACCCTCGTTATTCTCGGACATCGCCTCAAGGCCAAGCAGGAACGACCGGCAGTTGAAATTGTCCGCAAGTATGGCGATTTACCGGATGCAGCTTGTTACCCCGGGCAACTCAACCAAGTTTTTATGAATCTTTTAGCCAATGCGATCGATGCGTTTGAGGAATTCAATCGCGATCGCACTTATACCGAGATTGAGGCGAATCCCAATCGCATTATGATTCAAACCGACCACAATCATCAACAGATTAAAATTGTGTTTCGCGATAACGGGCCGGGGATTACTCCCGAGGCGCAAGCCAAAATTTTTCACTCTAGTTTTACTACGAAGTCCGTGGGGAAAGGAACCGGATTGGGACTGGCGATCGCGCGTCAGATCGTCGAAGATAAACATGGCGGTACCCTGACTTGTAACTCCTCACTGGGAGAGGGAACGGAATTCGTCGTCACCTTACCGATGGAGTAAGAGAATTTCTCTCTTCATGCCGTCCGGTCGATCCCCTCTCGAGTTATTTTGGAATGGAGAATTTTGCCTTGGAGCGATCCATCCCTTGAGAAACTTTCCCGTCCGCCCTATCCTGAAATCCGCGATCGCGAAGTTAACAACCGCAACCGCAAGCGGAATTCTGCTGCTCTGCACCTCCTCCACCACCCGAGCCGCAGAGCGATTTTCCTTTCGCTACGGTCCCTTGGGAGGTTCGCTCCCCATTTCTTCCTTAGAAGCCTTCGCAGCCGATGGGACGATCGATTCTCATCTCAATGGTTACTTGCGCTATTTGGATGCGGAAACCTTAGTGCAGGTTCGAGATGCCCTCTCGAGCCCTCATCTGGTGGATCCGGTGGTTTTTTCGCAAATGCTCTATACGCCTATGGGAGAGCAATTGCTACAATCGACCGGGTTAACAATTCAGACGGGAGCGGGTTTAAATGGTCGCTTTGCCCTGCGATCGGCTCTCATCGAAGCCGCAGCCCACCCGAAAGGGCTTTCCCTCATTGAGATTCTGCGCTCCTTTCCCACCCGAGAAATTAACCTCAATCTCAACCGGGTATTGACAGTCAAGCGCGATGTCGAACGATCCGTCCGGCAAACGAGCGATTTGATTGATTTTGTCAAACAGCAGTCCGCCAAGGATGCCGCAGCCAACTCCTTCGATTATACCGTATTAGCCACAGCAGGAGCGACCCTCGATTTTGAGGAACTGCGGCGGCATTGCGATCGCGAGGTCGTTTTTGCGAGCAATCTCTCACAATTCTTGCAATGCCGCGCCCTAGAGTTAGAGACTTCTCCCGAGGATGTCGAACTTTTGACAGGGGGAGGTTTGCGAGACGAGCGCATTCAACTGGTGATGGCTTTTAACCCCGTCAGTCGCCTCTTTGGCAAAACGGGGGCGAGTCGCATCAAAATTCCCATCCTCATCGCCGGGGGATCCCACGACTTTGTCACTCCCGTCATGCCCGAGCAAGCCGATATTTTTAGAAGATTAACGACTCCAGAAAAATATTTCCTGTTAACCGATCGCGCCTCTCACACTAACGAGATTACCCGGGGGATTTTACAGTTTTTCTCTACCCTTGATGACCAAGAAATGGGGTTTCAAGCCTCGCCGTTCTACGGCGACTTTTTAAAACCTATGCTATAATGATACCATACAGGTTAGTAGCAAGAGATGTTTGTTCTCGAATATAAGGTCAAACCAAAAGCGCATCAAATCGATGCCATTCACGAAGCGATTCGGACAGTTCAATTTGTCCGCAATAAGGCACTTCGATACTGGATGGATAATCGAGGCATTGGCAAGACTGAACTATTTCGATACAACACTCGATTGCGAAAAGAGTTCAAATTTGTCAACGATTTAAACTCTCATGCCTGCCAAGCTGCGATTGAGCGAGTCCTCAGAGCAATTAACAAGTTCTACGATAATTGCAAAAAAAAGGTTAAAGGAAAGAAGCGGTGCGACCCCGGCATCCCCCCCTACCCCCCCTTACTAAGGGGGGGTAGGGGGGGATGGGAACGCGCACCAAGACAAGGTTATCCAAAGTTCAAGAAAAATACTCGTTCGGTTGAATACAAAGTTTCGGGCTGGAAGCTATCAGAAAACAAAAAATACATCACCTTTACTGATAAAAAAGGGATTGGCAGCTTGAAACTGATAGGTTCTAGAGACTTAAACTTCTATCAACCTGAACAAGTCAAACGAGTCAGAATCTTGAAAAGAGCAGATGGCTATTACGTTCAATTCTGCATTCAATTAGACCCTAGAGATACCGTTTCTCAACCTTTAACCCCTTCTCAAAAGGCAGTAGGAATTGATGTTGGTTTAAAGTATTTCTTGGCAGATAGTCAAGGAAATATCGAACTCATCCCCCAGTATTATCGCCAAGCTGAGAAGCAACTCAATCGACTCAATCGCCAAAAATCTAAAAAGTTCCGTAGCGGTGCGACCCCGGCGAATCGAATTCGCAGAGTGAACGCGCACCAAGAGCCAGGAAAACCTCAGTCCCAAAAATTTCGAATAGCCAGAGAACGATATGCCCGAAAACATTTAAGAGTAAGTCGGCAGCGAGAAGAGTTTGTCAAGAGCGTGGCAC
>JBFRWJ010000662.1:0-7191 GCA_051439525.1 Spirulina sp.
GGAATATCCCTACGGTTTGTTTAAACTGAAGGAGAGAAAAAATCTTCTCATCGTGTTTGTGCCTCGTGTCGCACAATCTTAGCAGCTAAAGTCTGATGAAATCTCCATTTTCTGCCTCTCCCCCCCAAGCACGCCAAACTAAAGAACAATTTGCCCATCCTGAAGAATATCTGTCTTTTGAATTGGGCAAAGCCGTTAGAGAGTTACCTCCACTCTACAGTCGCTTGCTCGCCGGGACGATTAGCTTGTTGGTCTTTGGCGCGATCGCGTGGGCGCATTACAGTAAAATCGATGAAGTTGCCGTTGCCCAAGGAGAACTTCTCGCTTCGGAGCAAGTCCGTCCGGTGCGTTCCCTCAAAGAAGGGGTGATTCGGGAAGTCAAGGTGAAGGAAGGAGATACCATAGAAGAAGGAACGATCTTAATCGAACGGGATTCCACCTTACCCCAAGCGGATATCGATCGCCTCGCCAACTCGATTAAATTAATCGAACAAGATATCGCTCGCTTGAATGCCGAACTCCAAGGTAATACCCAAAGCGGCACCCCCCTGCAAGATCGGTTGCTCCTCGCTCGCTTGCAAGACTTCGAGAGTCGTCGCATCACGGCGATCGCCCAAGCGAGACAACAGCAAGCCGCGATCGAGAGTGCGAAGGTTCGTCAAGTGCGCCTGCAAGATAATTTAGCCAACGCTCGAGATAACTTCGCCAATGCACAAGCAAGTTGGCAGAATAGCCAACGGTTGCTCGAGCAAAGCCAAGAACGCCTGCAACTGGCTCGAGAGCGGATGTTATCTCTGAAAACTCTAGCCGAACAGGGGATCGTTCCCCGCTTGGATTATCTCGACGCTCGCGAGCGAGTGGCACGGGCAGAAACAGAAATCACCCAAGCGAGAGGCGAAAGTGTTCGCTCCCGCGATCGCATCACTGATGCCAAAAATAAAGTAACCTCCTTAAGAAAAGATATCGAAGGACAACACCAAGAAATCCGACAAGCAGAACAAGCGTATCGTGCCGCGTTCGGTCAGGCACAGCGCTTGGGAGCCGAACGACAAAGCGAAATCCTCACGCAACTCAACCGACGGAAAGAAGAACTCACCGCCGCCAAAGGCCAACTGGAAAAAGTCAAAAAAGAGCGCACGGGAGAGACGATTCTTGCGCCATCTTCGGGAACGGTTTACAATCTTAAAGCGACTTTAGGCCCCGTACAAACAGGTGAAGAACTACTCTCAATTGTTTCTCGAGAGGAAAAGTTATTTTTAGAAGCTAAGGTATTAAATCGAGATATCGGTTTTATCGCGCCCGGAATGAAGGTGAAAGTGAAAATGGCAACCTTTCCTTTTCAGGAATTTGGCACCGTCGATGGCCAAGTGATTAATATCAGTCCCAATGCGATCGCGGACGAACGCTTAGGATTAGTTTTTCCGACGCGGGTCGAACTTTTCCAACATTCTAAAACTGTGCGGGGACAAGAAGTTGAATTTACGCCCGGTATGACAGCAAGCGCAGAAATTGTCACGCGACAAAAATCAATCCTAACATTTTTAATCGAACACATTACTCGCCGTTTCAATCAAGCCTTTTCCGTTCGCTAACCAGCAACCAATAACCAACAACCAATAACTAATAACCAATAACTAATAACCAATAACCAATAACCAATAACCAACAACCAATAACCAATATGTTTCATCGGATTATCGATTACAATCCCTCAATAATATTACCAGAAATGTCAGTGAGAGAAGCGCTTGAAGTTTTTAAAGATAGAGAAAAAGAGTGTCTTTTAGTGGGACGATCGCGGGATTGTCTTGTCGGACTGTTAACCCCAGCCCAATTATTACAGCATATCGCCACAGTAAAAGATTGGGAGAACGATCCGGTCGAAGCGATCGCGATTCGTCAATTTACGATCTGTTTGGAATCCGAGCTAGGCAATCTCAAGAAACTCTGCAAGTTGGTTCGGAGTTCTCCAATTTCCCACCTTCTCATCGCTGACGAACGCAATCAAATTATTGGGATTTTGCTGAAAAAAAATTTTGCTTGCATCCTCGATATCGTTCGCGAAGTTGAAGAAGCTTTTATCAAAAGACTGGACGCTGAAATCGAAAAACAACAATTATTGCAACAGAAATTGCATACGAGTTATACCCAAACCAATGCGCTGTTAGGTGCAATGAGCGATATTGTTTTTGCCATCGATCTCGAAACCGATAATCTCAAAGTCCAACTTCCCAATCCTAACTTAACCCATGAAGCGAGTGCTGATTTCCTCAACCAAACCATCGAGCAATTTTATCACGGTTCTAATTCGGAATTTTTTGTCCGTCACGTCAAACAGGCTTTAAAAGAACAAAAAACGATCGAATTGGAATATACATTATTAGACAATAGCGATACGGCTTGGTTTGCGGCGAGGATTTCTCCAATCTCCGAGACTTCTGCCATTTGGGTCGCTCGCAATATTAGCGATCGCAAGCGAGCGGAAACAGCACTACAATACTTAGCGGCAGAATTAGAAAAGCGCGTCCTCGAAAGAACTTTAGAGCTACACCAATTAAATCGCGATTTAGAAGATAAAGTGAGAGAGCGCACGATACAATTACAAGCAAGCGGTACGAGATTTCGCTCTCTATTCGAGCAGGCGGCGGTAGGTGTCGCGCAGGTAAGTTTGGACAATGAATGGTTGTTAGTCAATCAAAAATTATGCGAAATTTTGGGCTATCCCCGGGAGGAATTGATTCACAAGCAATGTTGGGAAATTACCCATCCCGAAGATTTACCCGCCACCCGAGCGCGCTTGCAGGGACTTTTAGCTGGTGAAACCCCAACAGTTTCTCTGGAAAAACGTTATCTGTGCAAAGATGGTTCGACGGTTTGGACAAATATAACTCAATCTCTCGTGCGCGATCGCGAAGGACAACCCAAATATGGGGTAAAAATTGTTGAAGATATTAGCGATCGCAAGCAAGCTGAGGCAGAATTGGCAAAATTGTCTCTGGTGGCGAGTAAAACTGATAATCTGGTCATCATTAGCGATCGCGATGGCGCGATCGAATGGGTCAATGAAAGTTTTACCAAAACGACTCAATATACTTTAGAAGAAGTGCGCGGGCGAAAGCCCGGGCAATTTCTTCAAGGTGCTTTAACCGATCCGAAAACCATCGAGCAAATGCGACAGGTGGTTTGCGATCGCACTTCTTTTGTCGGAGAAGTGCTCAACTATCGCAAAGATGGAACTCCCTATTGGTTGGCTTTAAGTATTAATCCCGTCTGCAACGATCGCGGTGAATTGACCAATTTTATTGCCATTGAAAGCGATATTACCCAGCGCAAGGAGTCGGAGTTGGCATTACAAGTCAGCGAAAAACGCTTGCAATTGGCATTAGAAGCCTCGGGGGATGGATTGTGGGACTGGAATATCGCTACGGGAGAGGTCTATTTTAATCACCTTTGGTGCGAAATGTTGGGCTATCGTCAAGAAGAATTATCCGGACGCATCGAAACTTGGCAGACATTAATTCATCCCGAAGATTTATCGCAATTTCGGGAATCTCTTGACGCTCATTTTCAGGAGAGTTCTCATTCTTTTGCCCTCGATTATCGCTTGCGAATGGGCTCGGGGGAATGGAAATGGGTGGCGGGGTATGGCAAAGTGGTCGATCGCGATGAGACAGGAAAACCCCTGCGAGCGATCGGAACTCATCGCGATATTAGCGATCGCAAGCAAGCGGAGCAAGAGGTACTGAAAGCTTTAACGAAAGAAAAAGAACTCAATCAATTAAAGTCGGGATTTATTACCATTGCATCCCACGAATTTCGCACTCCTTTAACGGTGATTATTGCAGCAGCCAAACTCCTCGAACATTATGACGATAAGCTCTCCCGAGAGCAGAAGAAGCAACAGTTAGAACGATTGCTCAGAGCCAGCGATCGCCTGCTAAGATTGTTAGAAGATATTCTCATTCTGGGTAAAGCCGATGCTGGGAAAATCGAGTGTAATCCCGCACCGATGGATCTGAAAGTATTTTGCGAGGAACTTTTAGCCGAACTGCGTTTGTCCGATGACGATCGACACGAGCTTATTTTTAGCGATCGCGGCTCGACAGACCACAAAGTTTCCCTTGACGAAAATTTATTGCACCACATTTTAAGTAATTTGCTGTCCAATGCGCTCAAATATTCTCCAGTTAATGGCGAGGTTGAATTAGAGTTGCAAATTCGCGATCGCCATGCCATTTTTAAAGTCAGCGATCGCGGTATCGGGATTCCGCCAGAAGATATGCCCCATTTATTTGAGGCGTTTCATCGCGCGAAAAATTCACGGAATATTCAAGGAACGGGTTTGGGGTTGGCGATCGTCAAAAGAGCTGTCAATTTACACTCGGGAACGATTTCCGTCGAGAGTCGAGCGGGCGGGGGAACAATGTTCGCGGTAACGATTCCCTTTTCATCAACCAGTCGGGAAATTTTCTGAAACGTTCCGACACCAGTCACCCGTTAAGGTATAGAAAGACCAATAGCAAAGCAGTAAATTTTACAAAAGTTTACCGCGATCGTGCATAATATTAACGATTTGTTCCAGAGATAGACTTGAAACGATTGAAAATCTGTTAGATTTTAGTGAGGTAATTCAGGGTGAATCCAATGAACTCAATTGGCGATCTCGTACAACAAGCTTTGACGACGGGTTATCTGACGGTTGAAGCCGAAAATCAATTGCGGTATTCTCTCCACCAAACTCAATACGGTTCGGAGGATCTGCGCGCATTTATGACATTGCAATATGCCGCAATGGATGGTTTGGTGAAACAACAGTCTCGTGAGAACTTGAGTCAAACCGCGCGATCGCCGCGATCGCTTTGTTAAAAATCCCCAGTCTGCGATGAAAATTGTTGGGAAACAATTTTTGGGAGGATTCTTGGGTCTGGTTGTCGGAACTCTCCTCTTAGGGTACGGTGTCTTGTTATGGAGACGACCGCCGCGATCGCCATACCGAGAACAACTTTTCCCAGGTATTGTTTATCAGCGCATCCCTTATTCTCAACCCCGTCCTTTTCTCGTTCATACGGTTAGGATCGATCTAACCCTACCCGAAATCGGAGTTTTTGTGAATCCGGGCTCTCCGGGTGAGGATGGGAAGGAATTTAACGCGCAAACAACGGGGGATTTTCTGCGCGCCTATCAATTGCAACTGGCAATTAATGGTAGCTATTTCGAGCCATTTTATAGCAACCATCCCTTAGATTTTTATCCCCAAAGGGGCGATCGCGTGAATGTTTTGGGTCAGTCGATTTCTGACGGGATTGCTTATTCCTCTCCCCAAAAGGGATGGAATGTTCTCTGTTTTTCCCCGGAAAACCGCGCTACCATCGAAAGCGATCGCTGTCCTCCCGATACCCGACAGGGATTAGCGGGGGGCTATATTCTCATCCTCGAGGGAAAACCCGCACGTCAGTATGAAGGGCGAGAATTAACCGATGTCTATCCTCGCACGGCGGTGGGGATCGATCGCACTGGAGAAACGTTGTGGATCGTTGTTATTGACGGTCGTCAGCCCTTTTACAGCGAAGGGGCAACCTTTGTCGAACTCACGAAAATTTTACAGGAATTGGGTAGCGATCGCGCTCTGATTTTAGATGGAGGAGGTTCCTCTACTTTAGTTATGGAAAAAGACGGGAAAGCGCGATCGCTTAATGCTCCCATTCACACGCGAATTCCCTTACGTCAACGCCCCGTTGCCAATCATCTCGGCTTTTTTGCGTTACCTTGAGAAAGCGAACTTCTAAACCGAACGTTCGGTTTAGAAATTGTCAGTTGGAGGGAAATTAGTTTTCCTTTCCCTCCAACTGAGTTATTTTAGCGATCGCTAAATCCCTCGATAATTCCTCCCCCTAAAAGTAAATCGCCTTCGTACAAAACGGCGGCTTGTCCGGGGGTAATGCCAAACTGAGGCTCGTCAAACACTAACTTCACCCGTCCGTCCCCCAAAGGGAGTACATTAACGGGAACGGGAGGCGTGCGATAGCGAACCCGCGCCCGAGTGCGCAGGGGAACGGAAGGTTCGGGAATGGACACCCAATTCATGCGCCCCACGGTACAATCGGGTTGCGTGGCCTCCTCCCGACTGCCGACGACAACTCGATTCATGACGGCATCTAGTTTCATCACGTAGAGGGGATCCGGTGCAGAAACCCCTAAACCCTTACGCTGACCGATGGTGTAATGATGAATGCCTTGTTGCTTGCCCAAAACTTTGCCATAAACATCGACGATATCGCCTTCTTTTCGGTTGATATATTGGTCGAGAAAACTTTGCATCGAACCGTGAGCCTCTACCAAGCACAGGTCTTGACTTTCCGGTTTGTCAGCCGTTCTCAAATCGTATTGCGCGGCGATGCGTCGGGTTTCCGCTTTGGTGGTTTCTCCCAAGGGAAAGACCGATCCCCCTAATAATTCTTGGGTCAGATCGTAGAGAAAATAAGATTGATCTTTGTTGAGATCGATCGCGCGCAAAAGTTGATAGCGTCCGGTACTTTCATCGTAACGAATGCGGGCGTAATGACCCGTGGCAATGCGATCGCATCCCCATTTTTCGCGAGCGTATTGCAGCATCGGGCCGAATTTGACCGTCCGGTTGCATTGAGAACAGGGAAGCGGCGTCACCCCCGACTCGTAACCGGAAACGAGATAATCGATAATTTGCGTTTGGAACAGATCTCGCGTATCGACGACATGATGGGAAATGCCCAATTGTTCGCAGATCGCCGCCGCATCAACCATTCCTTCCGAACAGCACTGACCCTTCCCTTTCATCAACCAAAGGGTCAGACCAATGACTTCATAACCTTGATGGTGGAGAACTGCCGCAGCCGTAGAACTGTCAACGCCTCCCGATAAACCGACGACGATTTTGGACATGGGATTACAGAAAAAGAATTCGACCTCATCACCTATTATGACGAATTTGCGGTCAGAATTCAGGATTCGGGTAATTCACGAGAATTTTGATAGGACTTACGCACCTTGCCCCCTAAATCCCCCAATCCCCCTCCCGTCCCCCTTATTAAGGGGGAAAGCCAAAGGATACTTCGCTTTTCAAGGATGGGGCTAGGGGGTCTAAATTGCGTGACACTGCGTAAGTCCTAAAACCAAGTGAGAGTCAAATGTAGGGTGACACATGGTTCTGCAAAC
>JBFRWJ010000663.1:0-3866 GCA_051439525.1 Spirulina sp.
CTCCCCACGGGATCGACTAATTTGCCCACCTCGCGCACTCCTGCGATCGCGGCATTTAATTTCGTCTCTCCTAACTTCAATCGCGCGTATAATGCCTTGGGAATCCCTTCTTTTTCTGCTCTTTCGCAGTCGGCAAGATTTGCAGCTTGAATTTCTGCCACGGATTCGCTGAGGGCTTTCGCGATCGCCTCTAAAGCCTCATTGCGGTCTTTTGTGGATAATACGGCGAGGTGTCGGGCTGCATCGCGCGTTTCCCGGGCAATATCTGTTAGAGTTGGCGTGACGCTCTCCAAAGCAACCATAAATTTGAAAAATCTTAAATTCTTTTAGTTTAGCATACTGCCTCATCGATTCATCCGGAATTCCCCCGCGCCATCTTGAACTCAAAAGTAAGCACAAACTCAGCCATCTCAAATATAACTTCTGACAGAAGGAGGTGTTAGATTATGTTTCTCGGCTTTATAGATTTATTGGTTTTTATTTTTTGCGGACTTGCCCTTGTGGTTACGGTGTGGGAAGTGACCAAACCTAATCCCTTTCATTGAGTCCCCCGAGGGTGTTTTTTACTCTACCGAAATGTGCGATACCATTGGGCCAAACGAGCGGGAGAAACTCCCAGAAAATAACCTAAAATAATCGCTTGATTGATGGCGGTAGTTTTAAAAACTCCTAATTTTTGCCAGCGACGACCCGAGGTCAAGACTGGATAAGAAACAATGCCAATGCGTCCTGCTTTTCTCAGCTTGCGGACAAACTCAAAGTCTTCCATCAAAGGAATTTCAGGAAAACCACCCAATTCCTGAAACGTGCGGGTTTTTAAAAATAAGGCTTGATCGCCATAGGGAAGAGAACAAAAATGCGATCGCCAGTTGACCATTTTTTCCACCCAACGCAACGATCGCATTTGCCCTTCAATTTTCAAGGTAAAAGCCCCCGCGATCGTTTGGGGTCGAGCAAGGATATCGCGTATCATTTTCCCGTATCCTCGCGGCAAACGGGTATCGGCATGGAGAAATACCAAAATTTCCCCAGAAGCGATCGCGGCACCGGCATTCATCTGCTTGGCACGTCCCGGGCGATCGCACGAGATGGCAATAACGCCACATTTTTTGGCAAGTTCTAAGCTATTATCTTCACTACCGCCATCCACAACAATAATTTCGAGATCGGGAGTTCTTTCGAGAGCGAGTAATGTGGTCTGAATCGTTTTCGCTTCATTCAAGACGGGAATAATAATCGAAATCACGACTGGGCAATGGGTAATTTGAGCAATAGACTCTTACCGTGGTATAATAATAGATTAGCGAGGGGGGTTAGCTCAGTTGGTAGAGCGCTGCGATCGCACCGCAGAGGTCAGGGGTTCGACTCCCCTATCCTCCATTTTCGATTATCCTTAAAATTAATCCCGTTATTAAGAGACAGGCAATCCCTGCCAGACCGGCAAGGGGTTTTTGCCGGATACCGATAAACCAATTCGGCGCATTAGGAGTATAGGACATTAACGCAGCAGAGTCCAAACAAGTTAACCCCCAAATCCATCCAGCATGGAGTCCCCATGCCAATCCCAAACTTCCATCATCGACCCATCTGGCCAATAGTAAAATTCCCCCCATTATCCCCAGTCCGGGTAATTGAGGAAGGGTATCTTTGGTCTCCCAAAGCAGGTGAGAGAGGGCAAAAATAAGACTGGAAAAGATAACACTTCCCCACAGTCCGCTATCTCGGACGAGGACATTGAATAAAAATCCTCGGAAGATGGCTTCTTCTACGATCGCGATCCAAAGGGCGAGGGCTAAAATGGGAATGAATAATTTGCTGAAGTGGGATAATTTTTCCCGATGCCATTGTACCCAACCCCATTGCGATTCAAAGGCAAAGACGAGGGCCAATCCGAAAATCCCCAAGCCAAATCCTACCCCTAAAGAGAAAAAAAATTGGGGTTGCCAACTTAAACCATAATCGCGAAAAGATTCTTCTCTCACTCGGATTATCCCCCAAAGGATCGGGGGCGCGATCGCGTAAAGAGAAGCGAGTAAAGGCAGTTTTTGCTCGGATGTTAAAGGAATCCTCGGCTGCCATTTTAAGAAAATTGCTAAAGGGAAAGCAATGGGCAACCACGCCATCGCCCAAATTATAAAGAAGGCGATCGCAATGACCCATCCATCTGCCCTAATGAGGGCCTCAATTCCTTGAGACAATAAGAGTTTCATCGAAGTTAACTTCTACCGAGAGCCAAGCAAAATTGCTGGAAAAATAACTCTCGGCAGACGTTGATGTTTATGTCAAAACAGAAGCGATCGCGGTCTTAGGCAACCTCGACTTCTTCCATTTCTTCCTCCTCCTCGTAGTCGTCCTCCCCAGCAGTCTCGTCGAGTTGCTTGAGGTGAATGTGCTTGTAGCCCAGCTTAATTTCAAACATATCCCCGGGCTTCAATCCCATTGCCTTTGTATAGGTAGAACCAATGACAATTTGACCGTTTTGATGCACGCTGACTTTATAAGTCGGTTCCCGTCCGCGACCGTCTTTTGCACTGTCTGGATCGAGAGCAACGCCTTTAGCGGCAAGCACTGCATCATAAAAGTCCGTCAAATTGACGCGCACGCTGCCACTTTTTGTCGAACTGTAATAACCGCAACGCTTTGCAGTTTCTCGGCGAGGCAGGTGGGATAGCTCTTTGACTTTACTCAGTAAGGCTTTTCCGGTTAATGGATTTGGTTGTTCGGACATAATCTGAAAAAATCTCCTCGAAATTTCAGGGTTTGTCTGAAGCATTTCGCTTCTAATATCTCATCATATAAGAAATATATCCCTAAATGTCTACTCGCCGTCAAGTTTTTTTCTGAATAATTTTAACAATTTACAAAATTTAGGGAAGGAAGATTTACTTATCTCGAAAAAATAGCCGATCGCGATGGCGACGGATCGGGGGTAAAACCTGAAAATTTTCGAGATAGGGCAAGGATCTGACGCGATTTTGGGCAATAACGATCGCCCTCTTGAGGGGGAAAATTTTGGGACGATCGCTCCTCGGGGGCAAAATCGGGGAATTTTCGGCCTTGCTAGTAGTGAAAAGCCGGACGAGCCAAGAGTCAATTGCGAGAATTGAAGGGAGACAAGGAGAAAAAAAAGGAGCGGGGCAGGAAATGTTTTAAACTGGAACAAGGCTCGAAGGTCTTGCAACAATGGAGAAAAGCAGATCCTCTCGGTAAATTTTTTCCGGGGGAAAGGTCAGCAAGGAAGCATCGAGACCGATTGCAATAAAAAAATTAAATTTTTGGCCGGCATGGAAGTTACTTTTAAGATTCTCAGGCAGCGACCCAACACGCCCCCTAAGCTCCAAAATTATACGTTGGAGGTCGAGGGAGGGAACACGATTTTGGAATGTCTTAATCGAATTAAGTGGGAAATAGATGGAACCCTCGCATTTCGCAAGAACTGTCGCAACACGATTTGCGGCAGTTGTGCCATGCGGATTAACGGTCGTTCGGCTTTGGCCTGTAAGGAAAATGTAAGCAGTGAAATCGCTCGCTTTGTCAAGGGAAATTCTACCAATCGTCCCGAAATTACCATCGCGCCTATGGGAAATTTTCCCATTATTAAAGATCTCGTGACGGAAATGAAAAGTTTTTGGGATAATTTGGAAGCGATCGATCCCTATGTCAGCACGCGAGGACGACAGATTCCCGAAGGAGAATTTTTACAAACCCCGGAGGAGCGATCGCGCTTGGAAGCCTCGGGCAATTGTATTTTATGCGGTGCCTGTTATTCCGAATGCAATGCCCGGGAAGTCAATCCGGATTTTGTCGGCCCCCATGCTTTGGCGAAGGCCCAGCGCATGGTCATGGATACGCGCTGTCTCTTATAC
>JBFRWJ010000664.1:0-10672 GCA_051439525.1 Spirulina sp.
GCTTATGGCTTCTTATGAAGTCGAATTAATGGAAACCCGTCAGCCCATTTTCCAGGTGTCCCCATCATCGCGACTTATGGCTTCTTATGAAGTCGAATTAATGGAAACGAGTTGCGTTTGCAGCCGCGTCAACTCCGCTTTCTTATGGCTTCTTATGAAGTCGAATTAATGGAAACGCAACGCAAACAAACTTGCCAGGCTGATTATTATATCTTATGGCTTCTTATGAAGTCGAATTAATGGAAACCTCTCTCTTGTTAACCATGAGCTTCGATCAAAATACTTATGGCTTCTTATGAAGTCGAATTAATGGAAACTTGCGTACCTCAAGGAAATTGAGGTGTGTAGATTGTGTCTTATGGCTTCTTATGAAGTCGAATTAATGGAAATTTCCAAGAGCCGATCGCTACAGATCGGCTTTTTCCATCTCATCCCACAATGCTTTAAGATGACCGTAACGCGATCGCAATTGGGCAGTACGTTTATCGCGATAATAATGGGTCTGCGAAGGGCGATCGCGATCGATCCTCTCGAATGAACAAAAGAATTAAGATAGAATAGGAAAACTCTCAATATTAACGTGGAGGTTAGAAATGGCAGCCATTGATATTCGCAAACGCGCATTTGAGTTGCTCGATCGCCTTCCCCAAGAGGCTTTAACAGAAGCTGTCGATTTTTTAGAAAATTTATCTCGGGAAAGTCAGCGATCGCTGTCTTCGGCTTCCGAAACAGATCTCCTCAAAATCATTCAACGTCAATTGCCCGATCGCGATCGGGAAAGATTGAATGATTTACGAGAACAAAATGAATGGGGTGAATTGCGCGATCGCGAATATAAAGAATTAATAGATTACGAAGATTTAATGGAACAATGGACAGTAGAACGGCTTGAGGCTTTAATGAAGTTAGCGAAAATGAGGCAAGTCGATCTGGCGACGTTAAATCAAGAATTGAGGTGCGTTACGTTCCACTAACGCACCCTACATGAATTTAAGATTGGCTTTAGGCACAATCTCTAACAGACTCGCCCATCCAATCGAGATAGGCGTTAGATCCGGCAACAATCGGAATGGCAATAATTTCGGGAACCTCGTAGGAGTGAAGTTCTTGAATTTTAGTTTCCAGAGCGGGAAATAGAGCCAGATGGGTTTTAATGGTTAATTGCCACTCGCGATCGCGTTCGACGTTTCCCTGCCATCGATAAACAGACTGAATGGGGGCAATACTGACACAAGCGGCTAATTTTGTTTCCACTAAAACCGATGCGATCGCCCCCGCTTCTTCCTCCGATCCTGCCGTCACGAAAACAAGTCCGTATTGCTCTATTTTTGAATTTCCCATTGATAACTGGTGAGATAATGAGGTGGTTACTGTTGCGCCTGTTCCCTGTTCCTAATGACTGATAACTGATAACTGGTGACTGGTGACTGGTGACTGGTGACTGGTTATTGCCCAGCGATCGCGCCAAGGAAAAGCGAACTTATTCTGTCTTGGGGGTGTTTCGATTTCTATCGATTTCAAGCTCCTTTTTTTTATTGTAGCTTGCTCTAAATCCACTTGTTGCAAGGTTGCCCCTGTTAAGTTGGTTCGATCCAATAACGCCTCTGAAAAATCGGCGCGGGCGAGATTGGCACTTTGGAAACTAACATTTTGTAAATGCGCTCCTCGGAAGTTTGCACCGACCAAATTTGCACCTGCCAAATTCGATCCTCCCAACCTCGCACCACTGAAATCAACACCTTCTAAATCAACGCCTGCCAGATCGACATCTTTGAGGAAAGTGTGACTCAAATTTGTCCCGTTAAAAGAGGCTCCATACAATTTAGCACCGGTTAGTCGAGCTTCGTACAAATTCGCCCAGTTAAGATTAGCTCCACTTAAATTAGCTTGTCGCAAATTTGTTTTTTGTAGAGTTGCACCACAAAGATTCGAGCCCCATAAATTGGCACGCCGCAAATTAGCATAAGATAAATTTGCTCCGCTTATCCTCGCTCTCGGCAGTTTACTGTCAACCATAAAAGAACCATTTAAGTTCGCCTTTGTTAAATCCGCTTCAATGAATTTACAACCACTGAGTTTGGCAAAATTCAGGTTAGCCCAATTTAAGGCGGCTCCGCTTAAATCGGATTTGGTTAAAAAAGCACGGCTCAAATTGACTCCCGTGAGATTGGCTTCCTTCAAGGTTACGCCAATGAGGGTAATGCCTTGTAAGTCAGCTCCACTGAGATCGATTCCCGAAAAATCTCTCTCTCCTTGTTCGTATTGTCGAAGTAGGTGACGAACTTTCATATTTCTCTCTTTCAATCAGAAATTCTGACTGCTCGATGGCGCGGAGAAATGAATTTTTCCGCGATCGCTCCGTCCTTATATTTTTCCCATTTTACGGGTCAGGAATCCCTATATCGATCGATTATGCACGAATTGTTAAAAAACTTTTAAAAAGTTACGGTTTATATTTCTTAAAAGTTTACAAATCTTAACAATGGAGCGATCGAGATGGAGAGGAGGGGCGAGATGATTTGATGATTCGCAACAATTCATCCTTCATCTTTCACCTTTCATCTTTCACCTTTCACCTTTCATCTCTCATCCTTCATCCTTCATCCTTTCAGAATTCCCTCATCTCTCATCCCTTCCGAGAGAATAAACTTGACCATCAAGTAATAAGCGAGTAATCCCTTTCGCGCGTAAATAAGATCTGGTTTTTTGAAACAATTGCGAATCTGGGACTTTAATCACGCGCTGGGAGCGTTTGGAAAAACGGCGGGCAATTTTATGATTTTCAAAGACGGGTAAGGTTTCTTGACGGAACTCTTCTGGGGGAATATCTCCGAGATCGCTGAATTCTTCTAAAGGTCGGGTAATTAACTCGGCAGCGCGATCGATAACGAGGTAACAGTTACGAGGAAAAGCTGCTTCTGATAGTGGTAAGATGCTAATATCGGAAATTTTTGATTTTAAGTGAGGAATACTTTCTTCTCCTTCCCAATCTTCCTCTTCTAACTCATCTTCCTCATCCAGTTCGTCATCGAGATCGGCTAAATCTTCTCCGAGCATCTCTTCAAGGGCATGAACGTCAACCTCCGTCTCGTCTTCGTCTGTATCCTCCTCGTCAAAGGCAAAATACGGCTGGGACTCCTTTGCCTTAATCTTTAAGGTTGGCATGGGCTTAGGGGAAGGAGGCGCTGGCATTTCCTCGATTTCGGGTTCGATTTCGGGTTCGGGTTCGGGTTCGGGTTCGCTAGTTGAGGAGCGACGGCGGCGCGATCGCCTGATTTTGCTATCGGGTTTTAACTCGTCTGTCGCCTTGGGTTCTTGTTGTTTCTCTTGTGTATCGAGAGATTCGCCCTCATCTTTCACGTCTAGGGGTAAAGAAGCCTCAACTCCGTCAGTTTCTTTCTGTTGCTCTTGATATTGGCTCAAAACTTGAGCGGCACCGCTTGGTGTCCGACTCAACCGTTTTTGCTGGATGAGTTCCTCATACTCGTCACCGGCAAGACGGCTTTTTAAAAACCGACTAATCGTAGAACTACTGACGCTATACCGCTCTGCCAATGTTGAGGTCGTTTCTTTGGGCAGTCGATACAGGTCGAGAATTTCTTTCTTATCGGACTCGGTTAACTTTCTGGGACTCATTTTTGGGTTATTGGTTATTGGTTATTGGTTATTAGTTATTAGTTATTGGACGTTCGGCGATGCTCAGTCGAGCCGTTATTGGTTATTGATTACTCGCGGTGACTTCCCATTCTTGACCGAGAGACGATCGCCCCAACCAATCGATAAATTCTTGTCGATCTTTTTCGGCCATATCTTGGAGAACTTCTTCAATACCTTGGACAAAATTGCTATTGCCAAAAAAACTTTTACCAAGTCGATAGGTTTCTTGGAGAAAAAGGGTAAGGTGCTGTTCTTGCCACAGGGGAACTTCAAAATTGTCTTGGAGGGGATCCACCTCGAGAAGGCGATCGAGAGCTTCTTCGGTTTCGGCTTGAGGAATGTGCTTTTCGGCTAATGCTTTGCTCATTTCTTTTTGAAAGACTTTAGCTTGTCGTCCTCCCAACAGTTCTTCGAGATCGAAGTAAACGGCTTGCAGGAAGAGCAAGCTGGCTTGAATGTAAGAGGCAGAAGCGATCGCATTTTCCCCGGTTTTGACGTCTTCCTTCAGGAGATCGATTTGAGCGCGTTCCCAAATGCTGTGGCGCTTTTTCTCTTGCAAGAGAATACAGAATTTCCCTTGATTATCCGTCAGATCTTTCCAGAAGTTTTTGGCTTCTTCAGCTTGAGCGGCATCATAGATGTTAATCAGGCGAAAGGTCTGATCTTGATATTTGAGAACGGGAATCTGTCGATCTTCTTGCTTGGGGTGCTGAATGTTGACAATCTCAACATCCTGCCTTTTGAGAATAAACATAGTCGGGTCAAGCGTTCGGTGAAGGAGTGAAGCATCATGGCTTTGGGCAATCAGTGTCATTACGATTGGCGGCTGCCCGGGGTTGCGATCGCTAAGGGGTCGCCTTCCTAGTTTACCCCGATCTTTGCCCTCTCGTGGCGCATCCCTCAATTTTGGGAGCGGATTCAATCTCGGGGATGGAGAAACTGCCTTGTTTGGCGATCGCACTATCTAATAAGCCATTTTTGGCAGGTTCGATCGCTGCCGACATAAACCTTCCCAATTTCTGAGGGAATACTTGCAAAATATTGCGTTTTGTTAAAGGGAGGTCGTGAGGAGATAAAGTTGTCTCTCCTTGCGATCGCCTCTCGACGAACTCTTCTCAGATCGCGATCGCATTTTCGGGATTCTCTGCGTGTTGGCTCAATCTTGTTGGATTTCCAGTTCTGCGATCGCGCTAACCCCAATATGATAACATCAAATTGAGTTCAAATTTAGTGAAATTCCGACCATGCTCAACCTGAGTCGCGATATCCAGTCTCTCTCTAATTTCAAACGCCATACATCTGAGTTTATCAAACAGATGAAACAAACGGGACATCCTATTGTATTAACAGTGAATGGGAAAGCTGAATTAGTCGTTCAAGATGCAGTTTCCTATCAAAAACTGCTAGATATGATGGAATATCTAGAAACAATCACAGGCATTAAAGAAGGATTAGAAGATATAGATGCCGGACAAACTCGCTCTTTAGAAGATTTTAACCAAGAAATGCAGCAAAAACATGGGATTTCAAGTTCGGATCTCTAGAAAGGCAGAAATTGAGATTGCAATTGCTTTCTTATTCCTTCAATCTTGTTTTATTTCGAGTTCTGCGATCGCTTTTTCTAAGGGAATTCTTTCTTTGGATGGAGTGCGATCGCTTAAGGCTGCAATTTTTGCTTCTGTTTCTTCGAGGGATAAAACAGGCAATTCAAAGGCATCTTTGAACCATTGAATCAGTTGCATCAATTCTTCAAGATTACTTCCGACAACAGCCACGGGAATTTTACTACAGTCTATAATTTGACCGTCTTGCTCGTAAAAAACTTCTCGAATTGAGTAGCGTCCTTGGTTGTCATAAAATACGCGATATGTCCAAAGCATGACTTGTTATTCTCCTTGACCGCGAAAGAATACTGTATTATTGGGTTTTTGTCCAATTCTCTCAATGCTAACAATCTGTATGGATTCTTCAACATTATAAAACACTCGAAACTCACCAATTCGCAATTCCCATTCAGCAATAGTGGGTGGATTCCGTCTAAAACGATTTCTTGTCTCTACTGTGGGTTCATAAGCTAATTGAGTTTGAATCGCATCAATAATTGTGTTTTGCTCAAATTTCCTGAAGTCGCGCAAATCTTTGAGGGCATCTGATGTAAATTCAATTTGGTACATTGAAGCACAAAGAAGAACTGGTAATACTATTTTATCATTCTCGAAACACTATTACATTAAGTTTCTTGATGAAAGCGATCGCATTGTTGGGATTCTCTGCTTGTTTTCTCAATCTTGTTTGATTTCACTGAAATGCCTAAATGTTTCATTAGTGCTTCAAGAGATGTCTGACGCAATTGTGCTAATTCTAAGAGTGCGGACATTCGTTCTGCAGGGAAAAGATATTTCCGTCGTTGCGTCCGAACTTCTAACGAAAGTTTTAGAATGGGAAGCATGGGATCTAGAAGATGCGATCGCAGGGATTCAACGCGGTTTAGATGATTTTGAAGCAGGTCGATTTCGTTCTTTTGAAGAATTTGTACGAGAACAATATCACAAACATAATCTATCGAGTCCAGAATGAACTATCGCGTTGAAATATCCAGTGTAGCTGAAGCTGAAGCAGATAGTGCATTTCTGTGGATTTCTCAAGCTACCGATATCCAAACAGCAAACCGTTGGGATGAAGGACTATTGCAAGCGATTACCTCTCTTTCAAAAATGCCCAAGCGTTGTTCTCTAGCACGAGAAAATGCTTATTTTTCCAAGGAAATGCGACAGCTTCTTTAGGGAAAAGATCGCAGTTCTTATCGTATCCTTTTTACAATTATAGAAGATAGTGAGGAATCCATAGTTCGGATTCTGCACATTCGCCATGCTTCACAAAAAACATTAGGGGAGAATTAGGAAGGAAAGTCAAAAATTTATCCCTTTACTCCTCCCAAATTAAAGACAGATCCAAAACAAACCCCGGAAGCACATCCTCTCCCTCCAAGCGATCGCAATTTTCCAAAACTTCTTTTTCGCAATTCTCTCGATAAATTTCAACTTGTCGATTTTGGGGATCGATCAACCATCCCAAACGCAATCCATTCTCCATATATTCTGCCATTTTTCGCTGTAAAGGAGGCAAAGAATCGCTCTCGGAACGCAATTCAATGAGAAAATCCGGACAAAGGGGTAAAAATTTCTGACGCTGTTCTCGTGTCAGTGCTTCCCATCTTTCTAGACTAACCCAAGCAGCATCGGGAGAACGAGTTGCACCATTGGGAAGGATAAAACCCGTCGAAGAACTAAAGACTTTACCGAGACGCGATCGCCGATTCCAAATTATCAGATCTCCAATAAAATTTGCTTCTCGATTACCGCTTTCTCCCCCTAAAGGTGGCATAATAATCAATTCTCCTCGTGCAGTTCGCTCAAATTGTAAATCTCGGTGGTTTTGACACAGTTCATAAAACTGGTCATTGCTGAACTCGATAAAAGGTTTAAGATTGAGGACAATTCCCGTCATGGCAGTAGTTTACCCATTTTCCTCGATTATAGCGAGTTTACGTGCCATACGCTCCTCTCGACTGTCCCCAAAAAAGGTAAGCCAGATTGCGAATTAGTAACCGATCGCTGATAATTGATAATTGATAATTGATAATTGATAATCCCGTGTCTTTAAGTTTTCAATCCATTATTAGCCAACTCCACGAATTTTGGAGCGATCGCGGCTGTCTCATCGCACAACCCTACGATACGGAAAAGGGTGCGGGTACCATGAGCTATCATACCTTCCTGCGGGCGATCGGCCCGGAACCTTGGTCTGTAGCCTACGTTGAACCCTGTCGTCGTCCCACGGATGGACGCTATGGGGAAAATCCCAACCGCTATCAGCATTACTATCAATATCAAGTCCTGATCAAACCGTCTCCCGAGGATATCCAAGAAGTCTACCTCGACTCCTTAAAAGCCTTGGGAATTCACCCGGAAGATCACGATATTCGCTTCGTCGAGGATAACTGGGAATCTCCCACCTTGGGTGCTTGGGGAGTGGGTTGGGAAGTTTGGCTAGATGGGATGGAAATCACCCAATTTACCTATTTCCAACAGTGCGGGGGGATTGACTGTCGTCCCGTTTCCATCGAGATTACTTATGGGTTGGAACGATTAGCCATGTATCTGCAAGATGTGGAAGCGATCGCGAAGATTCAATGGAACGAAAGTTTCAGTTATGGCGATATTTTTCTCCAAGGGGAAATCGAACAATGTACCTATAATTTTGAAGCCTCGGATCCGGATCTTTTATTTAACTTGTTCAAACTTTACGAACGAGAAGCCAAACAACTCATCGATCGCGGTTTAGTTCTCCCCAGTCACGACTATGTCTTAAAGTGTTCCCACAGTTTTAATTTACTCGATGCAAGGGGAGTGATTTCCGTGACCGAACGCACCAACTATATTGCACGCATTCGTAATTTAGCACGTCAAGTTGCCCATTTATATTTGCAACAGCGAGAAACCCTTGGATTTCCGCTTTTAGAAGAGAACAGGGAACAATCACCCGTCACCCGTTAAACCTATTACCCGTTCCCAAATTGGCAAATCTTCTGGATAATCGACATCGCTTAAAACAGGAAGGGTTGCGATCGCGCATCCTAAAGATTCAGCAATTTTCAGGGTTTGTTGCAAGACTTGGGAGCTTCCCCAGTTAATTCCTTGAAATAATTGGGGAATCTCTCGACTCAACCCCACTAAATAATAACCTCCATCGTCGGCTTCTCCCAATACCAAATCTTTGTTTTGAAGAGTCTCAAAAGCTTCCCAAAGGCGATCGCCAGTCAAATCCGGACAATCAATCCCAATAATAACAATTCGCGTCATTCCTTTAGCAAACCCCTGCTGAAAAGCGGTTTGAATGCGTTCTCCTAAATCTCCTGTTGCTTGGGGAAAATAAACCCATCCCGATCCCAACCAAGATTGCATCAATTCTTCATTTCCACCCGAGAAATGCAGTTCGATAGAAAGAGAACGAAACTCGAGTAATTTTTGCGCTTGTTTTAAGGTATGTTCTGTCATTTGACGCTGTAATTTTGCCGCACCCTCCGCACCCAATGCTGGAATAAGACGTGTTTTCGTCTTTCCCGGTTCGGGATACCGTGTAAATATAATTAAACGCTCCATTTTGGTTATGAGTTATTAGTTATTGGTTATCCAATCAAAAGCGAAAGTCAAACAACAAATAACAAACAACTATTAATAAATAATAGGTAAGATAACATGGAATGTAGTTCCGAGTCCGACTTCGCTGGTAAACGTAATCGTGCCATCATATAAATCGACTGCCTTTTTGACAATCGATAATCCTAACCCCGTTCCCGAAATATCTTTGACATTTTTGGCCCGATGAAAATGTTCAAATAAACGCGATCGATCTTCTGGGGGAATCCCCATTCCGCGATCGCAAACGGTAAATTGAATTCTTTCGGGTTCTCCATCTTCGCTAATGGGAGATATCCGCGTCGCAGTAAAATCAATAACGCCTCCCTCTGGGGAATATTTTATCGCATTTGATAACAAATTGGTAAAGATATGACGAAGGAGTTTTTCGTCCATGCGAATTGAATTGAGATCGGGGGAACATTGCAACTGAATTTGATATTGATCTCCGGCTGTCAGTTGAAATTCCTCCACTAACTCTCGACAAAATTCTGCTAAATTTAATTTGATCGGTTTAACTTCTAATTTTCCCGCATCAGCTCGACCAATGGTTAAAATATCTTCCAATAGTCTTGTCATATTATCGGTAGATTGTTTGATACGTTTCAAATGTTTGCTCTTTTTTTCTTCCGGCCAGCGATCGCTATAATTTTCCAATAGTTCAATTGACATTAAAATACTCGAAAGAGGATTGCGGAATTCGTGAGAAGTCATGGAAATAAAGCGAGATTTTAAATCATTCAACTCCTTCTCTTGTGCGAGTGCTTTTTCAATTTCTGCTGCGGCTCGCTTGCGTTCGGTAATATCTCGCCCGATATAAATAAAAGCCGGGATTTTCTTTTCCGTTTGAATGATACTGCAAGAAAATTCTACAATCAGTTGGCGACCCTGTTTCGGACTGCATATCACTTCAATATCTTCCACAGTTGCCCCATTTAATAATCTTTGGCGATCGCCTGCCAATAATTCTTCTCGATTTTTAATAATTTCTGAAATTGATAAGCCGATTAATTCGTCTTCGTTATATTGAAATAAGTCTTGAGCGGCTTGATTGACCGTTTTTATTTTCCCCGATCGCGTCGTCACAAATAACACATTTCCCATGGCAGAAATAATCTTTTTATTATAATCCTTAGCTGCCGTTAAAGCCGCAATTAAGAGTTCCGTTTCATTCACGCGCTGAAATAAGGATTGATTGAGATTCATCATCTCGGTGACATCTTCAATTAAAACGATCGCATCCCGGCCTATTTTTTCAAAAATCAAGTCAAAATAAATGAGCTTGTCCCCCTTGAGGGGACGAGAAATTCCCGAACATTTAAACTGATTTCTATCTCCCTGAAGAATTTCCTCTAAAATTTTTTCCAGACCGATCAGTTCCGGGAAAGATAAACGAGCATCTTTTCCCACTGCAAACTCTTGAGGAACTTCCGAAAATTGTTCGAGATTTTCCGAACGGTCTAAAATTTTAAACTCACTATCGAGAATAAAATATTTGAGATGACGGGGGATGAATATTTGTGAAAAAACCGTTTGACTCATAATTGTTTCCTCACTCAACAATTGGCCAGCCAGAGTTTATATGCCAACTCTTCAAAAATTGTATCGACATTTTCACCGGTTTTAGCTGAAGTGTTATAAATTCCCAAGATTGCCTCGGGTAGATTCAGTTTGCTTTGAATTTCCAAAACTTCTTCTTCATCGAGCAGATCGCTCTTATTGAGCGCGATCGCGACTTGTCCGTCCGGATTGATCTCTCGGTATTCTTGAATGCGATCGCGCAAGTGTTCGATCGTTTCCTGACGGGTCATATCAGC
>JBFRWJ010000665.1:0-10944 GCA_051439525.1 Spirulina sp.
CCACTAACAAACGAACATAGAGATCGTCACCAATATTGCGATAACCATAATAACCCATGAGAATAATGCCAGTCATAATTTCCTATCTTACACGATACTTGAACGTCTATCCAATACTATCCTAACACAATGACAGATTTTTGGATTTATGGTTGTGATTGTCTTAATTCTCTACCGACCACACTTGATTTTATATCCTCATTTTCTCGGCATAATCCGGAGTACGAAGATTGCGAAGCGATCGCAAAATCCACTGGCGCAAATTGAGGGGAAAATAGGATAAAATTAAACCGAGGTTTGCCCTGGGCGATCGACCGAGCAACTGGACTGCCGATCGCACTAAATCCCGTCCTTTCTGGGTTTGTCCGGCTTCGATGGAACGCAACCCCAAGGTCAATTTTACATCTCCCAAAAACGAGAGCCTCGCCTTTTCTAATTTTGGCGAATCAAACTGAAAATACTCAAAATATTGGAGTTGATCCTCGAGATAGCGAATGGCTCGCTGACCCCCCTCCTGTCCTTGGTGCAGGCGATATTCCATCAGCCGTTCGGGTAAATAATACCCGCGTTTGCCTGCCAATGCCAAACGCACCAACAGATCGTTATCCTCACAATTTTGTAAGTTCGGTCGCATAAAATCAACCTCAACCAAAGCTTGACGGCGAAATAACGTTGCACCCACTTGAAAACTTTGCTTGATAAAAACCACTTCCAACAAATTCTCGACCCTGCCTGCGGGTAAATTTTCCCGTCCCCAAGCACGAGAATTTAAAGTTGTGGCTTCGGCATCTCGTTGGTTTTCAATATTAATTAACCAATGATCCGTCCCAACAAAATCAACAGCGCGATCGCCATCTAAAATTGCCGAAGTTTTTGCCAAAAACTCCGGTGTCAAGCGATCGTCATCATCAAATTTAATAAAATACTCCCCCGTTGCCGCCGCAAACCCCGATCGCATATTATTGCTCTTGCCAATATTGTTAGGATGGCGCAAATAATGAATGCGATCGTCTCGATAACTCGCCATGAGTTCGGGGGTGTCATCCGTCGAACCATCATCGCACACGATCGCCTCCCAATCCGTCATCGTTTGCGCGAGAACGCTGTCGATGGCAAACTTCAGCAATTTTTGGCGATTGTAGGTGGGAATGCAAACCGTAACCTTAGCCATAATTAAAACAAAATAACTGCGCGTCGTTCATCCCCAATATCTCGGTTGTACTCGAAAATACGCCCTCATGACCAGAAAAATGTTAAAAATTTTAATGCTTTCGACCTCCTTTCCCTATCCTCCCACCCGAGGCGGAACCCAAGTTAGAACCTTCAACCTGCTCAAATATTTGCGCGATCGCCACGAAGTCACCCTCGTCACCCAACAAACTCCCGATGTCACCGAGGCAGAAATTGCCCAACTCCGGGAATGGGTGAAGGAATTAAAAGTATTTCCCCGCACCACTCCCCTAGAAGCAACCGGAGGAACTTGGGGGAAAATCGCGCGGTTTGGTCGATTTATCCTTGAAGGAACTCCCCCTCACGTCCTTGCCATCTTTTCCCTTCCCATGCAGCAATGGATCGAGGAAGCTGTAGAAAGCGGGCGATTTGATGTGATTACCTGCGAACATAGCATTAATGAAATTTACCTCCGTCCTCACTGGAAAAAGCAAGTGAGAACCGTGGCGAACATCCACAGTTCCGTTTATGCAACCTGTCAGCAGCAACTCGAAACCCAAACCTCAGAAAATCCCCAACGCGATCGCTTGCAACTCCCCCTATTAAAACGCTACGAACGGCGCTACTGCCAAAAATTTTCCGTCCTTGTCGCCACAACTCCCGAAGATCGCGACTCCTTAGCACAATTGAGTCCCCACTCTGCCATTGTCGTCATTCCCAACGGCGTTGACTTGGAATTATTTCCGCCGCGAAAGCAAGATCCCGGGGGAGAAAAACTCGTTTTTATCGGCGCAATGGACAATACTCCCAATATCGATTCAGTTTGCTTTTTTGGGAGAGAAATCTTTCCCCAACTACGCGATCGCTATCCTCAAGTCACTTTGGATTTAGTCGGAGCGCGTCCGGTGAAAGAGGTGCAAGAATTGGGCACAATAGAAGGGATAACCGTTACCGGAAAAGTACCCTCAATGGTGGAATATTTACATCGAGCCACGGTTTGCGTCGTCCCCATGCGCACGGGATTCGGGATCAAAAATAAAACCCTCGAGGCGATGGCTGCAGGAGTCCCCGTTATTGGCAGCGATCGCGGTTTGGAAGGCTTAGAAATCGAGGGAGAGAACATTCCCTTACGCGCCCTGAGAGCCAATACCGTCGAAGAATATATCCATGCGATCGCTCGAGTTTTTCGCGACCCCGAATTGCGCCAAACCCTCTCTCAAAACGGTCGCCAACTGATCGAAGAAAATTATACTTGGGAAAGAGCCGGTCAAAAATATGAGGCAACGTTAATGGGAAAGGATGAAAGATGAAGGATGAAGGATGAAAATCTGGTCAACAACCAATAACCAATAACCAATAACCAACAACCAATAACCAACAACCAATAACCAATAACCAATAATGCAAGATTTATTGCAAGTTTTAATCGAACAGTCTCCCGTCGCACTGGCCCTGTGCGATCGCGAGATGCGCTATCTTTTGGTTAGCCAATGTTGGTTGGACGATTATGGCTTCCAAGGCAATATTATCGGCCAGTCTTACTACGAGACCTTTCCCCATCTGCCTTCCCATTGGCGCGACGCGCACCAACAGTGTTTGGCTGGCGCAACAGAACGGGGACGAGCCGAACCGCTACAATTGCCCAATGGACGCACCGAGTGGGTAGAATGGGAAGTCAAACCGTGGCGGGCAGATACGGGGGAGATTGGCGGCGCGATCGTCCATACTCGCTTCGTTAGCGATCGCATCAGATCGGAAGTCTCTTGGGCCGATATTTTCCATCGTTCTCCCTCCATGATTTGCCTCGCGGGATTTGACGGCTATTTTCAACACCTCAACCCCTCTTGGGAACGAACCCTCGGCTGGACTGACCGAGAACTGAAAGCCAAACCCTTTATTGAATTCGTCCATCCGGACGATCGCGAAGCGACCCTGACAGCAGCAAAAAACCTCGCCGAAGGCAAAAAAATCGCCAGTTTTGAAAATCGCTATCTTTGCCGAGATGGCAGCTATAAATGGCTCTCTTGGACTTCCGCCGGACTGTTAGAACAAGAAAAAATCTACGCCGTCGCTCGGGACGTGACCGATCGCAAACAGGCAGAGCTTCAACTCCAACATCACCAAAACTTCTTACAACAAGTCCTCGATACCACCCCCAATTGGCTCTTTGTGAAAGACCGAGAAGGGGTTTACGTTTTAGCCAATCGCGCTTTGGCCGAAAAACTGGGCATGACTCCAGAAGAAATTATCGGTAAAACCGATCGCGATCTCTTCCTAGACAACCCACAAATCGAACGCTTCCAGCAAGAAAATCTGGAAGTTTTAACAACCCGACAAGAAAAAATTATTCCCGAAAATCGCGTCATCATGGCAAGCGGAGAAACCTTGTGGATGGAAACGATCGAGCGTCCCTTATTTTTACCCGGAAATCCCGAACCTCACGTTCTCATCTCAACGGTTGACGTGACCCAGCGCAAACAAATCGAACAGGCACTGCGCCAAAGCGAGCGCCGCTATCAGATCCTCGCGGAAACGTCTCCCGTGGCGATTTTTCATACCGATCCCGAGGGACTGTGCATCTATGGCAACCAACAAGCCTGCATTTTAACGGGATTGACCCCACAAGCGATTTTAGGGGCGGGTTGGTTAAAAGCCATTCACCCGAGGGATCGCCGTCGGGTTCTGCGGGAATGGAAGCGCATGACGAAAGATTCCTCCCCTCACGAACGTCACTTATTTCAGTCGGAATTTCGCTTCCTTCGTCCCGATGACTCCATCCGATGGGTGTATGCCCAAGCTTGCGCGATCGGCGATCCCCACGATCGCGATCGCCTGACTGGCTATGTCGGTACCTGCACCGATGTCACCGATCGCAAGCGAGTGGAAAATGCCCTGCGCACCTCCGAACAAGACCTCCGGACTATCTTTAATGGGGTGGACGATGCGATTTTCATTCACGACCTCGAGGGCAAGATCCTCGAAGTCAACGATCGCGTCCTATCTTTATTTGGCGTGACTCACGCGGAAGCCACGCAATACGCGATCGCGGATTATTCTGCGAGTCAAGCGGATATCGAGGGATTGCCCGAAATTTGGCGTCGGGCAAGGGAAGGGGAAGAACTCCAATTTGAATGGCACGCCAAGCGCCCCAAAGAGGGAGGCGTCTTGGATGTCGAAGTGCGGTTGCGACGCATTACCCTCCACGCGCAAACTGTGATTCTCGTCACGGTGCGGGATATTACCGAACAGAAAAAAGCAGAAAAAGAAATGCAGAAATTAGCGGCGCTGGTGGAAAATAGCTCGGATTTCATCGGCATGGCCACCTTAGAGGGATACCCCCTTTTCGTCAATGCTGCCGGACTCGATTTGGTGGGACTCGAATCCCTCGAAGTTGCTAAAACTCACGCGCTCGTTAACTATTTTCCCCCGAAAGACCGAGAAATTTTCCAGAGGGAAATTTTACCCGCCGTCTTAACAACCGGGTCTTGGCAAGGGGAATTTCGCTTCTACAATTTTGCCACCGACCAGAGCATTCCCGTCGATTTTAATATTTTTACCATTCGTTCTTCCCACGAAGGAGAACCCTTAACCCTCGCCACCATTACCCGCGACCTGCGCGATCGCAAGCGAGTTTCTGCCGAACTCACCCGCTACAAACAAGCCGTAGACAGTGCCAGCGACGCGATCGCCATTGCCGATGCGAGCGGTTCGGTTCTCTACATCAACCGCGCGTTTTGCCAACTCTATGCCTGCAAAACCGTCCCAGAACTGCGACGGTGGGGCGGACTTTCCAGTTTATTTACCGATCCGGCTGCGATCCAAGGTCTTTTTGCCACGGTGATGAGCGGCAGAACTTGGAGTCACGAAGTCGAACAACAGTCTTTGAATGGAGAAGTCCTGCACGTCTTTTTGCGAGCCAATGCCATTCTCGACGAACGCCAAGATATTGTTGGTTTAGTGAGCATTACCACGGATATCAGCGATCGCAAGCAGGCAGAACTTGCCCTCCTCGAGTCCAAAAAACGCTTGCAAGAACAAGTCAAACGGGAAAAACTCCTCAACTCTCTCTCCAATCAAATTCGCAGTTCCCTCGAAACCCCCGAACGCGACATCATCGAACTGGCACTCCAAGAAATTCGTCATTTTCTCAAAATCGATCGGGTTTATTTTATTTTGTATTCGGTCACCGAAGAAGGAAATTATTGGGATATTATCGCCGAATCTCGAGCGGAGGACGTTCCCAGTATTATCGGTCGCTATCCCGTCTCGAGCATCGGCTCCGTGGTCGAGCAACTCTTACAAATGAATATTATTCGCGAACCCGATACGAGTCAAATTCGCGATCGTGCTTTTCGCCAGCTTCTCGAACAGCTCGAGATTAAATCCGTTCTCAATATTCCCATCCGCGTTTCCGGGGACACGATCGGGGTCATTGGCTGCAACCAAGTGCGAGAGATTCGCCCTTGGCAAGAACCCGAAGTGAGATTGCTCGTTGCGGCGAGCAATCAATTGGCCATTGCCATCAATCAGTCTCAATTATTTGCCAAAGCCACGGAATCTGCCGCGATCGCCCGGGCGAAAGCCGCCGAACTCGAAGCCACTCTCACGGAGTTGCGCCGCACGCAAACCCAACTGATTCAAACGGAAAAAATGTCCAGTTTGGGGCAGTTGGTGGCAGGAGTCGCCCACGAAATTAACAATCCCGTGAATTTTATTTATGGTAATATCAATCACGCCGATAATTATCTGCAAGATATTCTCGGCTTGCTGGAACTTTATCGAATTCACTATCCCCAACCCGTCCCAGAAATTGCCGAGGAAATTGAAGCGATCGATCTGATGTTTTTGTTAGAAGATATGCCAAAATTGTTCGCGTCCATGCAGACGGGTGCCGATCGCATTCGCGAAATTGTCATTTCTTTGCGAACCTTCTCCCGCATGGATGAAGCCGAGAAAAAGCGGGTCGATCTCCATGAGGGCATTGAAAGCACGCTAACGATTTTGCAAAACCGTTTGAAAGCCAAAAGCGAGCGCCCTGCCATTGAAATTATTCGCGACTATGGGAAGTTCCCCAAAATTGAATGCTATGCCGGACAGTTAAATCAAGTTTTTATGAATATTCTCAGCAATGCAATTGATGCTTTAGAAGAACGCGATCGCGAGCGCACTTATGAGGAAATTCAAAAGCAACCCAGTACCATTCGCATTCACACCGGAATGATTAGCGATCGGTTTCTCCGAATTAGCATTGCCGATAACGGTTATGGCATTCCAGAACACCTACAATCCCGTTTATTCGATCCCTTTTTCACCACCAAGGAAATTGGGAAGGGAACGGGGTTGGGTTTATCGATTAGCTATCAAATCGTCACGGAAAAACACGGCGGCACCTTAGAATGTATTTCAACCCTCGGACAAGGGACGGAATTTCTCATTACCATCCCCCTTTTCAATGAACAATGAACAATGAACAATTATCAAGACCATTTGCCGCCAGTTCCTCTAGCAGTATGTTTTTACCCGAGTCGAACCCGACCGCGGACTGGAAACTCCGGAATTTCACGGAAAATTAATGTCCGAGCTCACCAATATGTTATTTAAAGTACGGGTTCAATTCTTGGCATGGCGATAATTACAGCCATTGCTCTCAAAACATAACCTCAAGATAACTAAAATTTGTTAGGGTAAAGATTGGAATCCCTTTCGTAAGGAGAATCGATAAGAATGATGAAAAAAGTGGGAACCCATTTAGTTGTAGACGCATGGCAAGCACCAGGAGACTATCTCAACGATCCCGAGCGGATTCGTCTTGCTTTGCTCGAAGCAATCGATTCTGGAGAAGCAACGCTTATTGATTTATGCGTTCATCAGTTTAGTCCTCATGGCGTTACGGCAACTGCAACTTTAGCGGAATCCCATATTGCTATTCATACTTGGCCCGAATATGGTTATTTTGCAGCAGATTTATTCTTTTGCGGGAGCGGCAAACCCAAACAAGCCATGCAAGTTCTGAAAACGATTTTGCAAGCGGGGGAAGTCGAAATGCGCGAAATCGATCGCGGTTTTCCCGAACGTGCCTTGCATCCTACACGACCAAATCCGACACGATCGCAAACATGGGAACAGGAAATTGTAGGAGCGTCAATAACCCACCGCTAACCCTGCGGGTATAGCGGGGGCTTGAAAAAGTCCATAGTTGACCAGCCTAAGTTCTTTGCGAACTCCGTTTTTTAAGCCATCACACCTACAAATGCGTCGCTAGTTTGTAGCTCTGTGGTTAACAGTTAAACATCTGTAATTGGGTTAAGGAAGTGCTGTTAACGTAAAAACCTTAGAAAACATTGGCGAAGCGAACTTTACCCTAGAGATAGGAGTTTTGCCCATGCGGGTATTTGTATTAGATAAAAACAAGAAACCGTTAAATCCAACTTATCCCGCCAGAGCCAGAAAATTGCTCAAATCAAGACGAGCAAAAGTATTTAAGCGGTTTCCATTCACCATTATTCTGCAAGACGTAGAAGGAGGAGAGACCAATGGTTGTCAGCTAAAAATCGACCCCGGCTCGAAAACGACGGGGTTAGCAATACTGCAAGGACATCGTGTTGTCTGGGGTACCGAATTGACCCATCGCGGTCAACAAATTCGGGATGCTTTAACTTCAAGACAGCAATTAAGGCGTTCTCGCAGAAACCGCAAAACTCGGTACAGAAAACCCCGATTTCTCAATCGAAAGCGTCCGAAGGGATGGCTTGCTCCTAGTCTCATGTCGCGAGTTCATAATATCCTGACTTGGGTCAACAGACTCAGTAGGGTTTGCCCCATATCGGGTATTTTTCAAGAGTTAGTTCGATTCGATAGTCAAGCACTTCAAAATCCCGAAATCTCCGGTGTTGAGTATCAGCAAGGAGAATTATTTGGATATGAAATTAGGGAGTATTTGCTCGAAAAATGGAACAGGAAATGTGCTTATTGTGGTGTAGAGAATGTTCCCTTAGAAGTCGAGCATATCAAGCCCAAATCTAAAGGAGGAAGTAGCCGAGTCAGTAATTTAACACTGGCCTGTAGGACTTGCAATCAAGCTAAAAGCAACCAAGAAATTGAGCAGTTTTTATCGGGTAGACCTGATGTTCTCAAAAAAATATTAGGACAAGCAAAACGCCCATTGGCGGATAGTGCAGTAGTTAACTCTACTCGCTGGAAACTGTACGAGGAACTGAAGAAAACTGGATTATCTGTAGAAGTAGGAACGGGAGGATTAACCAAGTTTAATCGCACTCGTCAAAACCTATCTAAAACTCATTGGTTGGATGCCGCTTGCGTTGGGAAATCCACCCCAGAGCAATTAATAATTGAGGTTAAAAATCCGCTTTTTATTACTGCAAAGGGTCACGGAACAAGACAAATGTGCAGAACTGATAAATATGGTTTTCCGACTCGCTATGTTCCTCGCCAAAAACAGGTCAAAGGATTTCAAACTGGTGACATTGTTAAAGCGATTGTCACCAAAGGAAAGAAGATTGGAACTTATGTTGGACGAGTCGCAGTGCGTTCGACAGGAAGTTTCAATATTTCAACAAAAACCGGATTGATTCAAGGAATTAGTCACAAATATTGCAGTCCAATTCACCAAAAGGATGGTTATGCGTATGCTTATTGATTTACAAACTTCGGGGTGTCGAACCCCTTCAGTTTGTCCCGTTTCCTCCCCCCACCAACCCTGCGGGTATGGTGGGGGTCTCCACGGGGGTTTCTGATGAAAGCGATCGCGCTAACATGCTAATTGTTATTGGTTTGAGAGTTCGCAATTTTATGAGGGGAGAGAGTGTTAGCAATTTTCTTCATTGTCGTCTTAAGCATTATGCCTTTCTTCTTGTCTTGCCTTTTGCTACACCAAGCAATTCAACAGTGGGAAGAAACTCTCGGGCAAGTCCGAACGGATACCGTATTTCGTCTTCGCGCCAATACAACATTGGCAACGAGTTCGGAACAATGTGAGGGAGAAGAAAATTATTCTTTGATTGGTAATACACTTTGCCATTACAATGCACGCTCTCCTTATCTTCGTTGTGCGGTTTATCCAGCCGGACCTTGCCAAAATTGCCTTCATTTTACTCATTAGTTATTGGTTATTGGTTATTAGTTATTGGTTATTGGTTATTAGTTATTGGTTATTGGTTATTGGTTATTAGTTATTAGTTATTGGTTATTAGTTATTGGTTATTGGTTGAGATATTTGAGACCTAGGAAAAGTGCCGATAATGTCCCGGCAACACATATTTCACGATTTATTATTCGTTCTTCTATTTCGTTTAAGGGAATCAAGACAATTTCAATATCTTCTGTAAGATCGAGCTTTTGCTTACCAGAATAAATCGCATTTTTAGCCAGAAATAAATGAATTGTATTCGTGTCTTTAACAGGATTATCATAAAGAGTGGCTAAGTGAATTAAATGTTCGGCATAATATCCCGTTTCTTCTTCTAATTCTCGTTGGGCCGCTTCGATACTATCCTCCTTTTGAGCATCAAAACTTCCGGCGGGCAATTCTAATAAAATTTGCCCGACACCATGACGATATTGACGGACAAAAACAACATTCCCATCCTTTGTAATCGGTAAAACTAAAGCAATATCCGGACGAACATTGATAAAATAATCTTCAACGATTGTCCCATTGGGTAACTGCACGCAATCTTGTCGTACCCGACACCAAGGATTATCAAAAACGAATTGAGATTGTAATGTTTTCCACTTTTCGATCTGAGTCATTATGGAGTAAAATGAGGATATGTGTAAAATTGAACGCGCTGTAAAGTTTTGTAACAAACTTCCTCAGAGAAGGATTTGGTAATTCAAAAGCAAAAAGTATCTCTACTATCCTAAAGCGATCGCTTTATCATCTCTAAGTCTCGGTCAATCTCGGAATCAATTGAGCCAAATTACAAGGACGATTGCGAGAATCGAGTTGGTCTTTAACAATACTCCATCCTGTTTGACAAGCACCGCTAGAACCCGGTAGACAAAAGATATAAGTACCATTAGCTACCCCTGCCAGAGTCCGAGACTGAATGGTAGAGGTTTTAATCTCTTGATAAGAAATCATCCGAAATATTTCGCCAAAACCTTCGATTTCTTTATCTAATAGTGGTTTAATTGCTTCTGGCGTGCCATCTCGTCCTGTAACTCCTGTACCACCAGTCGTTAAGATGACTTGGACAGATGGCTCTGCAACCCATTTCGATATTACAGCGCGAATTTGGTAAATGTTATCGGGAACAATGGTTTTTTCTGCTAAAAAATGTCCTGCTGTGGTTAAGTTATCCACCAATATTTTGCCCGATTTATCATTAGCTTCGGTTCGCGTGTCAGAAACCGTCAGCACGGCAATTGTTAAAGGGTGCAAAGATTCATTTTGGTTCATTTTTTGATGCCCGAATCTAAATGTTAGTTTTATGAGCGAGAACTTTTTCCAAACTCTCTTTCAACTCAGTTATATTCATCGTACCAATATCTCCTTGTTGGCGAGTACGAATACTCAAAGTCTGGGTTTCAACTTCTCGCTTCCCAACGATCGCGACTACGGGAATTTTTTCTAGTTCGGCATTCCGGATTTGTTTGCCCAAACGTTCTCCCGTGCAGTCTATTTCTACCCGATAACCCAACTGTTTTAGCATAGTCAGAACCACGTTTCCATACGGCCTTTGTGCTTCACTCACGGGTAGCAAGCGTACCTGTATCGGTGCTAGCCATAAAGGAAAATCCCCTGCATAGTTT
>JBFRWJ010000666.1:0-4822 GCA_051439525.1 Spirulina sp.
GCAAATGCCAGAAATGGATGGTTTAATGCTGGGTCGTAAAATCCGCAAACTTCCCTATTATCAAAAAACTGCCTTAATTTTATTGACTTCCATCGGACAAATTGAAGATAAGTTTTCAAGAGAAGAAGTAGGATTTGCTGCTTGTTTAACCAAACCGATTAAACAATCTCAACTCTTTAATACATTAAATTGGGTTGTCCAAAGAGATCCAGAGAAAATTGAATTGAAAAAATTCAAAAATAAAGAAGAGTTCGAGGAGAAAAAAGTTGATTCATCTTTAGCCCGTCAATTGCCCTTAAAAATATTAGTGGCTGAAGACAATGCGATCAACCAAAAGTTAATCGTCCATTTATTAAAACGCTTGGGTTATCGTGCTGATGTTGTCGGGAATGGTTTGGAGACGATCGCTTCTTTAGAACGTCAATGTTATGATGTTATTTTAATGGACGTACAGATGCCAGAGATGGATGGTTGTGAAGCAACGCGCGAAATTTGTCGGCGCTGGACGGGAGAACGAAGACCGCGTATTATTGCTTTAACAGCTAATGCCATGGAAGGCGATCGCGAAAGTTGTTTGGCTGTCGGCATGGATGATTATCTGAGCAAACCCATTAAAATGAATGCCCTCGTCGAAGTCTTACAAGCCTGTCAACCCCTAATTGCCAATGAAATACCTTGTTAGCTTAAAATATTTGGGGTCTAAAATTTTTCTTTGGAGTTCGTCTCATCTCGCATTGGCGATCGCTCAATCGCCAATTTCTTCAGAAGAGGAGGAGATTCAAGAATTGATGGACGAACTGGGAAGATCGCCCCTTTCTCTTGACTTGGAGATTCCTCCCGCACCGCCGATTCCCGACTTTTTCTGGTGGTTTTCTGGCCTTGCGATCGTCGCCTCTACTCTCGGATTTTTCTTGCTCAACAAGCCTAAATCTCGTTTGCCATTTTGGCAAAAAGTCTCGATTTTTCTGCTCGTTGTTATCGCCTATGTTTCAATTTTAGATCGTGTCCTAACAATTTCTCCTAATTATTTTATTTTGTTGTATTTTGCCTTATATTTTCTGGCTCAATTGAGTAAAGATATCATCTCGACAATCCTAAAAATAAAAACTTTTCCTGCTTTTTTCCTTCGCTATCTATACTCGCTCATTTCTATAGTTATTATCGGAATTATTCTCAAAGAAATTTTTTCGCTTAAAACAGGAGCAGAGTTTTTGGCTTATGGTTATCTTGTCTCCAGTCAATTTGCCGAACTCTTACTCAAATATGTCCCTCAAAATTTAATTGCTTTGGTATCCGGTGTCTTCTTGGGAACCCTATCTTGTTTTTCTCTCTCGCCAAAGTTTCACAAACGTTAATTCTCAAATTTAAGAAGAAAAGAATTGTTAACTTTTTGTATTTTTACCTTGCATTTCTCTAAGCATACAACGATAATAGAAAAAGAAATTGTAAAATAAAAACAATGTCTAATGGTTGCTATATCGCTTGCTATCACTGCAAAGAAGAAATTTATTTAGATAAAATTGGCTGGCAAATTTGCTCGCAAACCCATCATCCTCAACTTCACGGTTATGCAGAAGTATTGACGGAACTCTTAGAATATGAGGAATGGGATGTGGGAACGCCAGAAATGGTCGCTGAATTAAAACAAACCGTTCTGACTTTTCTCGATCGGCATCGATCGCATTTGGTTTATATGCGTTCCGATGACGATATTCGCTATTATGGCAGCTATGAAGCACCCAAAGTGCATTTAAGCGAAGACGTTGATATTTTAACGGGACATCAAGCAATAGAACATCAAACTTGGATCGGTACGCTTGACTTTAGTCCGGATGGAAAATATTTGGCTTCTGGAGGAGGAGATGGAACAATTAAAATTTGGGATATTCTCACCCGAAAAAATATTACAAGTTTAGCAGGACATCAAAACTGGATTTCGTCGGTTGCTTTTTGTCCTGATGGTAAACTGTTAATGTCTGCCAGTAGCGATCGCACCATTAAAATTTGGGATTATCAGACGGGAGAAGAACAGAAATCTTGGTTGGCTGCCGCGATCGATGCCGATGCAGGAATGACGGAAAATCCTATTTTAGCAGCGATCTGGACTCCAGATAGGAAAACTATCGCATCTTGCGATCGCCACTATTGCGATCGCTTTAAAACTTGGTCTCCGATGACGCAAAAGATCCAGCAAACCTTACCATCCTCCAGAAACAATCCCAATATTAACAAACTCGCGATCGCGGCAACGGGAAAATATTTGGCTGCTGCGGAAGAACCCATTGCTTTCAGTCCCGACGGGCAATATTTAGCCTCGGTTTTATTCGCTGGTGAAACTTTGCAATCGCGATCGGCTACCTCAGATTGAGTTATGGCGTTTTGCTGAAGATTAAGTTTTATGAAATTTTTGTTAAAAACGATCGGTTTGATGTTAGAATTCTATTGATGCTCGAACTGCTTTAACAACTTCATCAAATTGCTCTCGCAAGATGTATTTAAAGGAATCGCATTTAAAGCGATCGCGAATTAACTGCCTCAGTTCTGCTTTCGATAAGCCCACTTCTCGAGCCGTGGCAAACAAGAAATTGAGCTGCGGTTGCGAGACATATTTAGAAGATGATTTCTTGGTTCGAGATTGGAGAATTGCATTAACTTCCTCAACATCAAAGATGCTTAAAATCTCCTCTTGATGTTCCTCAAAGAACTCATTTTCTCCCAAAGAAGATAACTTTTTTAAAGATTGAAAGAGGAGCGATCGCATTTCAGTGAACAGTGATCAGTAGACAGTAAACAGTTATCAGTAAAAAAAAATTAAGGGCGAAAATCGGCATCTCGCACTTCAATTTCAAGGCGATCGCTTTTCCTTCGAATCATACCGCTAAATTGGCTCGTACTGAAAGAGCGCAAACTCGCTCCATGATTATACGCATCTTTTAAGGCTTGAGTTGCTGCCGGATGGGTTTGCCCGTTTAACAATTTTTTTAACGTCCGTTCCATGGTAGAATAACCCACAGATAAAGGTAAAGAAACCTCAATTTGTCGCAAGCGATCGCTCTCCTCTTCAAACAGATAATTTAATCGAACGCGATCGGGTTGAGTATAGCTAATCATGCGAGTTCCCTGCCAAAATCCCTTGCGATCGCGACTGGGTTGTCCCAATTGGTTAATGACGGTACTTTTAGAGGTTCCCGTGGGAAAAATCGGCACATTGGGAGAAGGATCGGGAGGACGAGGAGAAGGTTTGGGTTGGGGAGTCGGCACCGATCTCGGCCGCGGTTGGGGAGTGGGACGAGGAGAAGCGATGGGAGAGGGAGTGGGAGAAGGTTTGGGAGTAGGAGAGATTTCAGGAGTGGGAGAGACTTCGGGAGTGGGAGAAGGTTCGGGAGAGGGAGTCTCTGTGGGTGTAGGAAAATCTGCCTCAGAAGTGACAAGAGGTTTGTCAGAAGTCGATCGCGGTTGAAACAGACTAAACCCGAGGAATAAACCCGCGATCGCTACCCCTCCCGTTGCCAAGATTCCCATCACCACCGACAATCCGCCTTTCTTTTGCGATCGCTGAGGTGGAGGGGGGACAAGGGTTGCAGAAGTCGAGACGGTTGGGGTTTGTCCGTTTCCTCCCGCAGACACCCCGGTCGATCCGTTTCCCCTTGGAGATACCGCTAGGGTTTTCGCCATTGACAGGGGAGACCCGGACAGGGAAGATGCAGATTGAGTCGGTGGCAATGGAGTAGGTTGAACTAACGTGGGGTTTCCTAACGCTTCTAACATCGCTTTCGCTGTCGGAAAGCGATCGCGGGGATGGTAGCGAATGGCGCGATCGAGTACCTCTGTCAAGTCAGAAGGCAACCGAGGAACTTTTGTATGCCACAACCACTCCTCTGTTTGCGGATCGGTATCCAAATCTTGGGGCATTTTCCCGCTTAAGGCAAAGATCGCCGTCAGTCCCAAGGCATAGACATCGCTAGAATAAAGGGGACGACCCATTGATTGTTCCGACGGCATAAAACCGGGAGTCCCGATCGCCACGGAGGTTGCATTCCCCGACGAATACACCGTACTTCCCATCGTTTCTTTCACCGCCCCAAAATCAATCAGTACGGGTTTGCCATCGTGACGGAGAATGATATTATCGGGCTTGATATCGCGATGCAGGATTTTCTGGGCGTGAACGTAATCTAAGATTGCCAATAATTCAATGAGGAGAGAGCGAACGCGATCGCTGGATAATGTTCCTTTTTGGCGCACTTCTTGAGTTAAAGTTACTCCAGCTATCCACTCTTGAACGAGAAAAAATTCTCCTCCCTCAGAAAAATAAGCATAGAGTTGGGGAATTTGTGAATGTCCTTCTCCCAATGCTTCTAAAATTGCCGCTTCCCGTTGAAAGCGATCCTCTAACCATTGTTGTTGTTCGGGGGGAATGGAAACAGCAGGTTTAAGTTGTTTGATAACGCACTGACGTTGCGAAGGAAGGTGCGTATCCACAGCTAGGAAAGTTTGCCCAAAACCTCCTTTACCAAGGGTTTTAAGGATGCGATAGCGGTTATTGAGGAGGGAAGTCGTCATGGTAAACCACAGGAAGGGGCATTTTTTGAGACTACAACAATCGTATGCTTGTTTCCAGAAATTCTCTTAGCGATCGCCATCCCCAATCTTTATTTCAACCCCATACCCGACGCATATTTAAGCGAAAACCCAGCAAAACTTCCTCACCCGATAACTCAACCGGATTTGACAATACCTCCACTTCCGATCGCAACCGATAAACTTCCACTTTTCTATTTTTCGGATCGATTAACCAGCCTAAAATAGCCCCATTGTCCAT
>JBFRWJ010000667.1:0-12575 GCA_051439525.1 Spirulina sp.
GGCATCTTCTGGGATGGAAGTTGAGGATGATTCGTTCCCCGTTGCATTATTGGGAGAATTCGTATTGGCGGAATTCGTACAGGCCATCGCAATCAGGGCGATCGCGCATAGGGGTATCCCTATTTTCTTGATGCCGTAAATTTTTTCTTGGATAGATTTTGAGATTAACATAAGATTATGATTGAACTAAGACCAATTCAAAATGCTGTCTTGGGTCGATCGCCGGGCAATCCTCGTTAGATTTCTCAGGGGACAAACGATTGCTCGGCTGGTTAAAATCGCAAAAAGAATTGCTGTCGCAATCGAGAGAACAATACTAGCGATCGCGATTCTTTCTGCCAAGTGATTGGGTTTCTCGGGAGAAGAAAGATCGAGAGTGCGAATTTTTAGAATGCTGTCTGAAAACGATTTCTCAAAACCATGGCAATCCCCCTTTCTGTTCCGATTGTATTGTCCAATTTTGGGATTGTCCACCGTGGTTTCCCCCATGCGTTGACGCGATGCCAGAAAAGATTAAAATATTATAAAAATTATAAAATGGCTGAGCCTATTGCTGGCTTTATTTCTGATTTGATCGGCCCTGACATATCTTGAGTTATGGCTTGGAAAAAATCGAGCGATCGCGAGATAATTCCCTCAAGCCGGAATAGCAATCCGTTGGCGCACGGGAAGTTCGATTAAAAACTCCGTCCCTCCCTCCGGAACTTGCAAACACCGTAAATTGCCTTGATGTTGCTCGGCAATAATTTGATAGCTAATGGACATCCCCAAACCCGTTCCTTTTCCGGCGGGTTTAGTGGTGAAAAAAGGCTCGAAAATACGCTGGCAAACCTCCTCGGAAATGCCGGAACCATTGTCCGCGATCGCGATTTGTACCCAGTCTCGATCGATGGCAGAAGTCCGAATGGAAATGCGACCGGGATTGGCTTGCATCTCTTGATAAGTGCGATCGCCTTTTCTCTCCTCCAAAGCATCGATCGCATTAGCCAAAATATTCATAAACACTTGATTTAATTGTCCGGCATAACATTCAACGGGAGGTAAATTTCCATAGTCTTTACTGACTTCAATCCCCGGGCGATCGGGTTTGGCTTTCAAGCGATATTGCAAAATTAAGAGGGTACTCTCGATCCCTTCGTGCAGGTTAACCGCTTTATATTCCGATTGGTCAGTACGAGAAAAATTGCGCAGAGAAAGAACGAGTTGACGAATGCGATCGGTGCCAACTTCCATGGAATCGAGCATTTTTGGTAAATCTTCTTGCAAAAATTCGAGATCGATGTCTTCAGCTTCCTCCTGAATTTCTACCGCCGGATCGGGATAATATTCTTGATAAAGTTGGATGAAATCCAATAAATTATTAGCATACTCCCGCACGTGGGTTAAATTGCCGTGAATGAAGTTAACGGGATTATTAATTTCATGAGCGACCCCAGAAACCAATTGACCGAGACTCGACATTTTCTCCGCTTGTACCAGTTTGGTTTGCGTGTGTTGTAATTCATTCAACAGGGTTTGCAAGCGATCGCTGCGTTCTCTCAATTCGGCAGTTCTTTCGTCCACCTTCTCTTCTAAAGTTTGATTGTAAGCCGCCAATTGGTCGTTTGCAACTTTTTGAACTTGTAACAGTTCCTTCACCGAGATAATCAGTTGATTGAAAGCCTCAGCGAGGAGGCCGATTTCATCGCGACCTTCAATTGGAGCTTGTAAATCAAAATTGCTGTCTTGGGTCGATCGCCGGGCAATCCTCGTCAGATTTCTCAGGGGACGAACGATCGCCCGACTGGTTAAAATGGCAGAAAGAATTGCCGTCGCCACCGAGAGCAAAATACTGGCGATCGCGATTCTTTCTGCCCCGCGATTGGCCTGTTCCAATAACTTTTCGGCTTGGATGACTTCTTGATAAGCGCGATCGATTAATGCCACCAAATCATCGGACATTCCATCCAATTCGAGGGCTAAATCGCTATTGGTAAATGCCAGCAGCAATTGGTGTGCTTGCGCCACTGCTGCGGGAGAAGAAAGATCGAGAGTCCGAATTTCTTGGACGCGACTTTCTAATTCTTGGAGATATCGTGCTGGAATGCCCGCATAGGTTTGTAAAAAGGCAGGAATTTCGTCATAGTGAATGTCACTCGCCAGTCCGCGTTCCTCCTCGATAAACTGCTCGATTTCCTGCAAAGATCCCTGAAGAAGGCGTTTGTGTTTGAGGATGTGGGAATATTCTTCTTCAAAATCCTCGGGGACGCGAGCGAGGGGAATGAGTTGCTGTTGATGGGTGCGAATTTGCAGAATGCCCGTCTGAAAGCGATGAAGTAATTGCAATTCTTCTCGGGTATGGTGTTCTCGTCGTACCGCTTCTTTGAGGCGAACATTCCCGATCGCCAATCCGCTCGTCGTGCCAATGACTGCTATACTCAGGGCGATCGCGTATCCCAAACCAATCTTTTTCCCCACCCCGAAACCCGAAAGAGCCAAATTAGACTTCAAGTGTGACATAAAAACTCCCCTAACTTTCTCTCAAAACAATGGCGAGTGTTCTTTCTATCCCGATTCTATTGTTCCCATTTTGTATTGTCCATTTGCTGGTCGGACGGCTTGGGAGGGCAAAACCGGCGATCTGCTGGAATTGTAAGGGGAGTGGCAAAAATGCCCGAGGAAAGCACTCTCAGCGATCGCGCTTTTTCTTTCCCTTCTTCCGTGACGCGATGCCAGAAAAGATTAAAATATTATAAAAATTTACGATAAAAGAACCTTGTTAATATCAATTTTGCTTCTAACCGGGAGTTTGGGATGGTTTGTCAGCGCGATCGCGGGGGGAGGAAGTTCCCTAATTTTAATCCCCGTAGTGAGCCTGCTACTGGGAACCGCAGCCGTCCCCGCCACCATTACCATCGGTGCATTATTCGGAAATGTCGAACGAGCAACGATTTACTGGGATAAGATCGACTGGAAAGTCGTGCGCTGGGAACTGAGTGGAACTCTCATCGGTGCTTGTTGGGGCGCATTCACTCTCACAAAAATAAAAATCGAATGGCTGAGCGTATTCCTAGCTTTATTCCTAATCCTCTCAGCATTCACTTATCTTTTTCGCAAAGATGGAAAAATATTTCCGGTGCGAAGTTGGTATTTTTTACCTGCGGGTTTATTCTATTCTTTTTTATCGGGTTTAATTGGCAGCATGGGGCCGATTCTCACGCCATTTTACCTCAGCTATGGCTTGGAAAAAGAAGAATTACTCGCCACCCAAGCCATGAATCGCGCCATTCTGCAAGTGGTTAAAGCGATCGCTTATACAGTTTTTGGCATTTTAACCCTACCTTATTTGGGTTATGGAATTCTCCTGGGATTGGCCGCTTTTCCGGGGAATTGGTTGGGACATTTAATCTTAGAAAGAATCAGCAAAAAACGCTTTCGCCAAATTGTCATCTGTTTTGTTTTATTCAGTGGCGTACTGTTGTTGTACGAGCAACAAGTGGAAGCAATTTTCAAGTAACTTTAGTGAAAAAAAACAAAAGATTTGACTCGCGATCGCTCGATCATCCTTTTTCCGCATTAATTTGATGTAAAAGACAAATCTACGGCAGGAAATTTGTTACCCAATTTGCACAACTTTTTTCGAGAGTTGGCCTAAAATTTAATCGTTTATCCGATCGCCCCCACATCTACTGGAGAAAATCATGAGATTATCCGACCTTTCTCTCTCCCTATTAGAACGCCTCGGTTTAGCCTACTGGATCGAACTCAGAACGGATGCACCTCAATGCTTGTATTATTTTGGACCGTTTCCCCATGCGGGAGAAGCCGAGAAAAATTTACCGGGCTATCTGGAAGACTTAGAATTAGAGGGGGCAAGCAATATCAAATACGCGATCGCGCAATGCAAGCCCAAAAATTTAACAGTATTTGAGGAAGATGCCCCCACCGGCACCTCAACTGCCCCGAAGTTCGCCTAAAGTTCGCGATCGCGCTTGCTTGTCGGGAGGTTGCATGGGACGTTGCCAGCAACCTCCTGACAAAATCCGGAGAGAGCGACACTCAGAAGCGTATGATAAGGTGGAAGGGCGACCTCAGCCCTTGTCCCGTCAAACGCTAAGTAAGAAAATGCACGAATCGTTCAAACGTCTTTCCAACGCGATACGGAATGCCCTCTGCTACTCGACCAACCTCCTCTACGAACGACTCGAGGAAGCCTTGCAGCAGGGTACAAAAGTTCGCATCGAGACCAATAACGATAGTTTTGCTGGCGTTCCCATTCATTTGGACTGGGAGTTTGTGGAACTCCTTGCCCTTTCTACCTCCGATGAGGAGGAGATCGAGGATAAGTCCTATCGACGCACGACTTGGTTAGTGCGCCTATCGGCGATCGAAGCCGTGGCCTATTTTAACGAACGCTGGTCGAAGGAACGCTTCGAGAATTTGCTGGCTGGCGAAGAAGCAGACAGTCAGTGATTTTGTTATTTGTTGTTGGTTATTGGTTGTTTGGCTCCGAACAACGAAGAACCAATAACCAACAACCCCAATTAATTCGGCTCGACCCAACGACCATCAGCTTTAATTAAATTAATCAGTTCTTCTACCCCCTGGGCTTCCGGAACGCGCTTAATTTCCTCTCGACCGCGATAGAGGGCAATATAACCCGCTTGTTTGCCCACGTAACCGTAATCCGCATCCGCCATCTCTCCCGGACCGTTCACAATGCACCCCATGACGGCAATATCTAAACCCGTGAGGTGTTTTGTGGCTTCGCGAACGCGATCTAACACGCTTTCGAGATTGAATAACGTGCGTCCGCAAGATGGACAGGCCACATATTCTACCATCGTTTTCCGCAAGCCCAAGGCTTGCAGAATGCTGTAACAAACGGGAATTTCTTTCTCGGGGGCTTCCGTTAAGGAGACGCGAATGGTATCGCCGATCCCTTCGGCTAACAGGGTGCCGATCCCTGCCGTAGATTTAATGCGTCCGTACTCTCCATCTCCCGCTTCCGTCACCCCCAAATGCAAGGGATAATCCATGCCTAACTCGTCCATGCGCCGCACCATGAGGCGATAAGCTGCCAGCATGACGGGAACGCGAGAGGCTTTCAGGGAAATCACCAAATTGTAATAATTGAGAGATTCGCAAATGCGGATAAACTCGATCGCCGATTCTACCATCCCTTCCGGGGTATCGCCATAGGTAAAGAGCATCCGTTCGGCTAAAGAACCGTGATTGACCCCGATACGCATGGCCTTATTTTGGTCTCGCAGACTAATCACTAAAGGTTCGAGAGTTTCCCGAATGCGATCGCCGATCTCGGCAAACTCCTTCTCGGTATACTCTTCGCGATCGGCTTTCGGTTTTTCAAAAACGTACAATCCGGGATTAATCCGAACCTTATCGACGTGCTTGGCGACTTCTAGGGCGATTTTCATGCCGTTGTGGTGAACGTCCGCCACGAGGGGAACCGGTTGATAGGTGGCGATGAGTTTCTCTTTAATGGCAGCGAGTGCCTTCCCATGAGCCATACTGGGGACGGTAACGCGGACGATTTCACAGCCAATTTCATGCAGGCGGCGAATGGCAGCAACCGATCCGTCAATATCCAGAGTATCCTCGTTGATCATGGACTGAACCACCACGGGATAACCGCCGCCAATGATGATATTGCCAACGGGAACCGGGCGGGTTTTGCGTCGGTGAATGCTGGTATCTATGAGTGCAGAAGATGCAGTAACTGTTTTGGGGGGATCGAGGGTTTGCATGACGGCTCGGGAACTCGGGTAGCGAAATGATTTTCATTTGCTATCATACCGCCGAGGCGTTCCTCCATTAACAGTTATCCGTTATCGGATTCGTGCCCTTTGCTCATTCAATATCTTTGTTCTTCTCTCGATTTCCTCGAATCCGCGATCGCGTCTTGTCCCTGTTGTCCCAATTTTAGCGATTTTGCCTTCCGAGAAAATGCGGTTATAATCTTAAGTTGAATTCATATAAACTTTAACTATATATCCTGCGTCGAAAAATCGAAATCGATTGAGAAAGCCAAGTGATGCGATCGCACCAAAAAAATTGGGAATAATTCTTCCATAGCTAAAAAAATCCCATTTAATGCTCCTACCCCAACCCAATTGACATCCCAATGGATAAAGCGGCGACAAAAACTTATAAAGGCAATATTGTCATTGTTGACGATAACCCGAATAATCTACGATTATTGGCAAGTTTGTTACACAGGAGCGGTTACAAGGTGCGTCCCGTTCCGACAGGAAAATTAGCGTTATCGACAACAAAACTGAATCCTCCCGATCTTGTTTTATTGGATATCAATATGCCAGGAATGGATGGCTATGAAGTGTGCAAAAAACTCAAGGATGATGTCACAACAAGTGAAATACCCGTTATTTTTATTAGTGCTTTAAATGAAACCTTCAGTCGGATTAAAGGATTTGAAGCGGGGGGGATAGACTATATTAGCAAACCTTTTGAGTTTAAGGAAGTCTTACTGCGGGTATCCACCCACATTCAGCTCTATAAATTTCAGCAGCAGTTACAAGAAGTTAACTCCTTACAAAGTCAGGAACTGATCGAAAAAAATCATCAACTCCAACAGGCAAATAACGAACTCGAAAGCGTCAACAAAGCCCTCAGTTTGAAAATTGCAGAATTACAACAGGCACAACTTCAGTTAGTCCAAGCAGAAAAGATGTCCGTATTGGGACAATTAGTGTCCGGGATTGCCCACGAAATCAATAATCCCCTCGGGTTTCTACAAGGTAATTTAGAGCACGGGCAAGAATATTTGAAGTGCATAAAACAGCATTTAAAATTATATCAAAATGAGTTAAAAAATCCCAGTGCTGAAATCGAAGATCATGCAGAAGATATTGAAATTGAGTATTTATTAGAAGATTTCCCTCAACTTTTTGAATCCATGAGTCGTGGCGTAGAACGATTATATCAAATCAGTAGATCCTTGCGAATTTTTTCTCGGAAGGATCAAAATACTAAGATTGAGTTTGATATCCACCAAGGAATTGATAGTACGTTAATCATTTTAAAACATCGATTGAAAGAAGATCGAGAATCTTCCGAAATCAAAGTGATCCAAAAATATGGTGAGATTCCTTCAGTACAATGTTTTCCCGGACAACTCAATCAAGTATTTATGAATATTTTGGCAAATGCAATTGATGCCTTAGAGGAAGACAAAACTCAAAAACAGAAGCAAATTACGATCGCGACGGAACTGGTGAAGAATCCCGAATCAGAAACGGATAAAATCGTTCGCGTCCGGATTCGCGATAATGGGGTCGGCATTCCAGAAGAGATCCAAAAACAGATTTTTGAGTATTTATTTACGACCAAAGAAGTCGGTAAAGGAACGGGTTTAGGATTGGCGTTAAGCAAACAAATTATTGAGGAAAAACATGGGGGGACGATCGCTTGCCAATCGGCAATCGGCAAGGGAACGGAATTTATTATTTCCTTACCGATTCAACTCGAAGTACAGGACTCCCCGTCGACAACTGAAAAAAGTGCAATTTATTAAAATGATGATGTCAGAGAAAGTCACAATTACGGAAGAATTCTTAACAGCCGGAAAAAGCGATCGCGGCAGTTGGTCGAAGGCACAATTAGAAGTGTTGGGGGTGAATTATCCCCTGCGATCGGGGTGGAAAGAAACGATAATCGGGCGGGAAATCGATCGCCAAGTTGCCGCAAAATTTATCGCTTTAAAAAATAAACATCTCAAAAAATCGTCTCCGCCTCAAGATCGGGAAAAAGTTTTAAAACTCGAGGAGATCCCCCTCTCAATTTTTCCAAAATCTACCGATTCACCGCGAAAAGAAGTCATTATTTATACCGATGGAGCTTGTTCGGGAAATCCGGGTGCGGGAGGATGGGGGGCAATTTTAAAATATGGCGAACATTGTAAAGAGTTATCGGGTTCGGCATCGGAACAAACAACCAGCAATCGCATGGAAATGACGGCGGTCATTGAAGCCCTAAAAGCCTTAAAATATCCGTGTTTGGTTCGCTTGCATACGGATAGTCAACTCATTGTTAATACCATGACCTTAAAATGGAAGCGCAATGCCAATCGAGATTTATGGTCGGAAATCGATCGCCTCTCTCAAATTCATCAAATCGAATGGATTTGGGTAAAAGGACACGCAAGCGATCCCTTAAATAATCGCGTCGATCGCTTGGCTGTTGCGGCCTCAAAACAAGGTTTTAATCATGGGAGTGGGAATTCCCCTCTTCACTTCGACTAAATTCATCGACCTCAAATCTTCGTCCCCGAAGGACAAGGAAATGACGCACCAGACAACGCCGATCGTGTTAAGATAGACTGAGGTAAAGATTTACATTAACTGTTAAAAATAATGCGAAATTAAAAATTTTTCAAGGAGGCAATCGCTCGTGATACAAGCTCTAGATTCTCAAATTCCGACACAATTACCCGATCATACTCAATTGCCTTGTGAAGACGGAACATTCGTGAAAAATTTCCAAGAACACCCCCAAAGTATCCTTTTAACCGAATCAATTTGGGAGAAATTACAAGAAATTCATCCCGATGGTCAATTTTGTATCGGTCAAGATAGCGGGATATATTGGCGCATCACCGACCCCCCTCAAAGAGGAGCAGAAGCTCCCGATTGGTTTTACGTTCCCGATGTCCCCCCAACTTTAGAAGGACAAGCACGCCGTTCCTATGTCCTCTGGCAAGAACTGGTTGCGCCGTTAATCGCGATCGAATTTGTTTCGGGAAATGGAGCCGAAGAAAGAGACAGAACGGCTTATCAAGGTAAGTTTTGGGTTTATGAAAAAGCCATTCGCATTCCTTTCTATGGAATTTATGAAGTCAAAAAGGCTTCTGTAGAAATGTATCAATTAATTGCTGGCAAATATCAGTTAATGTTTCCCAACGAACGAGGACATTATGTTATTGAAGATATGGGAGTCGAACTGGGAATTTGGCAGGGAATTTATAAAAATCTGGACTTGCCTTGGCTGCGCTGGTGGGATCTCCAAGGAAATCTTTTATTAACGGGAGAAGAACGTGCCGATCGCGAAAAACAACGTGCCGATGAGGAAAAACAACGTGCCGATCGCGAAAAACAACGTGCTGATGAGGAAAAACAACGTGCCGAACGACTTGCTGCAAGATTGCGAGAATTAGGTGAAGAATTAGATGACTGAGTGACGTTCTCCCCCGACAAATCAAAGATTCTGTCAGGGGCTTTGGAGCGAGACTATGAACTAAAATTAAAACTTTATTCCGCGCGAGGGGTGCGAGAATATTGGATATGCGATCGCGCCAAACAATCGGTACAAATCTATCGGCGAGAGAATGGTATTTTAAAATTAGCGGTAACATTATTTGCCGAAGATCCCCTAACCCGTCCTTTATTGCCGGAATTTAATTGTGTGGTGGAACGATTTTTTACTTGAGGTTTGGGCAAGGCGATCTATCTCATCTTGAAAGTTTAATGATAAAGTGAGAAAAGAACGATTGGGAAAGGAGGTTGGATGAGAAGTTGGGTGTTGGGAGGCGCGATCGCAACGGTTTTGTTGGGTTCTTCCGGAGTAATGGCGATTGAAAAACAATCTGTTCCGGTAGTAGCGCAAGCAATAGAGGGGCGTCAAACAGAAGCAGATCGTCTATTACAGCAAGGAATTCAGCAGTACAATACCAATCAATTTCGAGAGGCTTTGCAGTCTTGGGAAAAAACTTTAAAAATTTATCGAGAGATTGGCAATCGAGCAGGAGAAGGAATTTCTCTCGGTAATTTAGGAATTGTTTACCAATCATTAGGAGAATACGACAGAGCAATTGATTATTACGAGCAATCTTTAGCAATTAAGCGAGAAATTGGCGATCGAGCAGGAGAAGGAATTTCTCTCGGTAGTTTAGGAATTATTTACCGATTGTTAGGAGAATACAACAGAGCGATTGACTATCACAGGCAATCTTTGGTCATTGCACGAGAGATTGGCGATCGAGCGGGAGAAGGAATTTCTCTCAACAGTTTAGGAATCGTTTACCAATCATTAGGAGAATACAACAGAGCGATTGATTATTACGAGCAATCTTTGGTCATTAAACGAGAAATTGGCGATCGCTCCGGGGAAGCAACTTCTCTTAACAATTTGGGAATTGTTTACGACTTGTTAGGAGAATACAACAGAGCGATTGACTATTACGAGCAATCTTTAGCAATTAAACGAGAGATTGGCGATCCAGCAGGGGAAGGAAATTCTCTCGGTAATTTGGGAGAGGAAGGAAAATCTCTACGAAATCTCGCGTTCACAAAACACAAACAAGGTAACTCTACCGAAGCTCTCAAAGATATTAAAGCCTCGATCGCGATCGCTGAATCCATCCGCGCTGAAGTCGATAACCCGGATTTGCGTCAATCTTTCTTTGCCACTGTCTCCAATCGCTACCAACTTTATATCAAAATTCTCATGCAACTGCATCGGGAGAATCCCGATCGCGGCTATGACAAAAAAGCCTTTCAAGCCAGTGAGAAAAATCGCGCTCGCACCCTCACCGAACTCCTCGCAGAAGCCAATCTCAACATTCGCCAAAATGTCGATCCTCAACTCCTGCAAGAAGAACAACGCCTTATCCAAGAACTCAGCACCATCGAAAAACGTCGCTTAGAATTAACGAGTGAAAGTTATGCCAATGAAGCTTTGGATAGTCTCATCCGCGATCGCGATCGCCTCTTGCAAGCCCTATCGGATCTCGAAACCCGCATCCGTCGCAACAATCCCGCCTATGCCGACTTGAAATATCCCCAACCTTTAACGCTAGAAGAGATTCAAGGGCAAATTCTCGATGAGGATACCCTCCTGCTAGAATATGCCCTTGGAGAAGAACGCAGCTATCTCTTTGTCGTTGGCAAAAATGAGTTTGCCACCTATGAATTGCCCTCCCGCGAAGAAATTGAAGCCGCCGCCGAAAAATACGCCACAGCCCTGCAAGCGGAAGATCGCAACCCCCTCGCGGAAGGAAAAGAACTCGCGCAAATGCTCCTGAGTCCCATTGCCGATAAGCTAGAGGGACAGAGATTGGCGATCGTCGCCGATGGGAAACTGCATCGCCTTCCCTTTGGTGCCTTACCTTGGGGAGATATCCCCCCGTCCTCTGGACACCCCCCTTACCAAGGGGGGCAGGGGGGATTTGCGCCCTTACTGGTAAACCACGAGATTGTCAATCTCTCTTCTGCATCGAGTCTCGTTATTCAACGCCAACAAACCGAAAACCGTTCCCCCGCCGCTAAAAAAGTCGCCGTTTTTGCCGATCCTGTTTTCTCAAAGCGAGATCCGCGCCTGTCTGGAGAAGAAGTTGCCACTACCCCAGACAATGCCCTTCTCGAACTGTTTCGCGATGGGTGTCAGAGTTTCGATCGCCTCCCCAATACCCGCACCGAAGCCGAGAATATTCTCTCTCTCGTTCCCGATAACCAAGAATTCCTCGCGTTGGGATTTGAAGCCGATCGCGCCGCCGCCACCAGCCAAGAACTCGCCCAATACCAAATCTTGCACCTCTCCACCCATGGTTGTATTCAAGATAATCCTCAACTTTCCGGACTCGCTCTCTCACTTTATGATGAAGACGGCGAACAACAAGATGGATTTTTGCGCTTGCAGGATATCTACAACCTCAAACTCAACGCGGATCTAGTGGTGCTGAGTGCCTGTCAAACGGGAATCGGCGAAGAAATTAGCGGGGAAGGGGTTGTCGGATTGACCCGAGGTTTCATGTATGCTGGGGCGCAGCAAGTGACGGTCAGTCTTTGGAATGTGAGCGATATCGCCACGGCAAACCTCATGAGCGACTATTACAAAAATATGCTAAGTGAGAAAAAGTCTCCCGCCGCCGCCCTGCGCGAGGCACAGTTGCAGATGTGGCGGGCGGGGGAGTATCCCTATAAGTGGGCGGCGTTTACCATTCAAGGGGATTGGCAAATTCAGTCACCAGTCACCAGTCACCAGTTGTTGGAGAATGAGCGATCGCTGGTAGAAAATACGATTGTATTGTTATTGGCGCCCGACTTTCGCTAAAATGAAAGCTACACCGATCGGTAAAAGTGATGATAACCGCAACCTCCGAGAAAATTTGCTGGACGATCTCCGACTTGGAATTCTTTCCCGACAATGACAAGCGCTATGAAATTATTGCAGGAGAACTATTCGTGACAAGAGCGCCCCATTGGCAACATCAGGAAATTTCTGCGAGTATTGCAGCAGAATTGAAAGCATGGTGCAGAAAAACGAGTTTGGGAAAAGTTGCCGTAGCACCGGGTGTTATTTTTTCCGATACGGATAGCGTGATTCCCGATGTAGTTTGGGTAAGCAAAGAACAATTTCAGGATATTTGTGATGATGCAGGACATCTCATCGATGCTCCCGATCTGGTTGTTGAAGTTTTATCAAAAACTGCCGCCGATCGCAAGCGAGATTATGAGATCAAACTCAAACTTTATTCAGCGCGAGGGGTACGAGAATATTGGATATGCGATCGCGCCAAACAATCGGTACAAATCTATCGGCGAGAGAATGGTATTTTAAAA
>JBFRWJ010000668.1:0-6250 GCA_051439525.1 Spirulina sp.
CGCGAACTCGACGATCGCTATCCCGATCGCCCAGAAATTCTTAAATATCTTGCTTATACGTATCGCGAACTCGGACATTTTCCTTTATATCAATTCAACCTCGAACGGTGGGTCGAAGTTGCGCCAGAGGATCCGGGTTCTTTCCTCGCTTTAGGGGCGGCTTATTTAGAACGAGATCGTCCCGCTCTCGCCCTAGAAACATTTAAGCTCATCCGCGAAAAATTTCCCGAGAGCAAAGATAAAAAAGAAGTCGAAGAAACGATCGCAGAACTCGAGAAAGCCATGGCAGAAATTGCCCGAGGTCTTCTCGATATGGAAGTGAGCGATCGCACCCAGCAAATCTTGTTGCTGCACGAGAAAGCCATGTCGGCGTTAGCCATGAACAATTTTGCCGAAACGAGAGAATATACCGAACAATTATTAGAAATCGAGCCAAATTTTGCGGCAGCTTTAAACAATATGAGCTTTGCCTATTGGTTCGAGAACCAACCCGAAAAAGCGATCGCCGTAACGGAACAATGCTTGACTGCCAATCCGAACAGTTATCATGCTATCTCCAATTATATTGCCTATCGAGCTTGGCAAGATCGCCAAGACGGTTTAGAAGAATATGCCGAGAAATTGAAAACGCCAAGCGATCGCTGGCAAAAAGATCCCGACTATTGGGTCAAAGCTGCCGAAGCCTTTTCTTGGTTGGAAGATGATGAAAGTCTATTGGAATTGTACAAAACTGCCGAACAAAGCGAGTGTTTAGAAGCGATACCGGGAATATTTTATCACTATCTCGCCGCCGCCCATCTCCGACAAAAGCAAGAGAAAGAAGCGAGAACTTTTTGGGAAAAAGCCTTAGAAAAACAACCCAATCTTAGCACCGCCCGAGAAAATTTAGAGGATATGAAACAACCCGCAGGGACTCATCATTCTCCTTGGTCTTTTGCCGGCGATCGTTGGTTGGTGGGGAAAATGAGGATGGAAATATTGGAAGCGATCGATGCCACAGATGGAGAGGACGAGCAATTACAAGAAGTCTCTCAAAACTGTTTGGAAAAATATCCCGCATTAAACTCTCTCATTCCTCAAATGATAAAACGCGGCGATCCGGGGACGAGAACCCTTGCGATGTTGTTGGCGAAATATGCGAAAACGCCAGAACTTTTAGAAGTTTTGCGAGAGTTTGCCCTCAGCGATATCGGCCCCGATAATATGCGCCACGAAGCAGCTTATACGGTCTCCCAAGCCGGATTAATGCCTGCTGGAAAAACCCGAATGTGGATTAAAGGGAAATGGCAAGATATTCTCCTGATTGGCATTGAAATTCACGATGATGTTCTCTACGATCGTGCTGATGCAGCGAAAGAATTGTTAGGAGAAGGAACGCAAGCATTAAGAGAAGAAAATGCACGCAAAGCGGAAGAAGTTTTTAAGAAAGCTTTGGAACTCGAACCCGAAGCACCAGATTTTAGTTTCAATTTAGCGATCGCTTATCAACTGCAAGATCGGGAAGAAGAAATGGAGGCATTATGTCAAGAAATTTACGATCGCGATCCCAATTATCCCTTTGCGCGCATTGCCCTCGCGAAACGCCATCTCGATCGCAAGGAATTCGAGAAAGCCAATGAATTAATCCAGCCGATGATTCAATGGAAATCCATGAACTATCAAGCCTTTAATTACCTCTGTCAAACTCATATTGAATTAGCCCTCGCCCAAAAACAACCCGAGGGCGCGCAAACTTGGTTGCAAATGTGGCAGCAAGTCATTCCGGAGCATCCCAATCAGGAATATTGGCAGAGCCGCATCGAACATCCCGGGGGCATCATTGACGATCTCTAATGAGGCAACAAATTTAAAAAACTCAATAAAAACAAGACTAATTTTGGAGGAATTGCCATGCAAAACTTTACAATTTCCTCCTTCTTTGCGACCATTTGCTAGACTAAAACTACCGGGGATCGATTTCAGCACAATTTTCAAAGTTTGATTTTCCGGTGGAGGTTTTTATGACGATTCGCGATCGACACCGAACAAAAATCCTGATTATGGGTGCGGCGGGACGAGATTTTCATAACTTCAATCAGGTTTACCGCGATCGTCCCGAGGTGGACGTAATCGCCTTTACTGCCGCTCAAATTTCCGGGATTGCCGGACGGCGTTACCCTGCTTCTCTCGCGGGAGACTTGTATCCCGAGGGGATTCCGATTGTTGATGAGAACGATCTCGAGAACCTGTGTCGCGAAGAAGCGATCGATCGCGTCGTCTTTGCCTATAGTGACGTTCCCCATGGGGAAGTCATGCACCTTGCCTCTCGCGCTATGGCTGCCGGTGCGGATTTCGTATTGCTCGGGCCCGAACATACCATGCTGCGGGCGACCGTGCCGGTAATTGCCGTCTCTGCCGTCCGCACGGGTTGCGGGAAGTCTCAAACCACCCGTTGGCTCTCTAAACTGTTGCGCCAACAAGGACTCCAAGTTGCCGTCATTCGCCACCCCATGCCCTATGGAGACTTGGAACGCCAAGCCGTGCAGCGATTTGCCCGACGCAGGGATTTAGATGCCGCCCACTGTACCGTAGAAGAGCGGGAAGAATACGAACCTCACTTAGATATGGGAAACGTGGTCTATGCAGGAGTAGACTACGCCCAGATCGTGCGCCGCGCCGAAGCAGAAGCCGACATCATCCTCTGGGATGGAGGCAATAATGATTTTCCCTTCATTCGCCCGGATTTACACCTCGTTTTGGTGGATCCCCTCCGTCCCGGTCACGAAACCACCCACCATCCCGGAGAAGTGGTCTTGCGCATGGCGGACATTATCGTCGTGGCTAAAGTAGACTCTGCTTCCACGGCTGACATCCAGAGGGTTTCCGATGCCGCGCGCCACGTCAATCCCGGGGCGAAAATCGTCCGGGGCGCATCTCCCATTCACTTAGAAGATCCCGATCGGGTTCGCGATCGCGTCGTCCTCGTCATTGAAGACGGCCCCACCACCACCCATGGAGGAATGCCCTACGGTGCGGGTTATGTGGGCGCAACTCACGCTCATGCCGCGCAAATCGTCAATCCGCGCCCCTTTGCCGTCTCGGAAATTGCCGAAGTCTACGATCGCTATCCTCACATCGGCAACATTCTCCCGGCAATGGGCTATTCTCCCCGACAATTGGAAGCCCTGCGCCAAACGATTAATGCCACTCCGGCAGATCTGGTGGTGGCAGCCACCCCGATCGATCTGGCCGCCCTCATCCAAGTCAATAAACCCCTGATCCGCGCCCGTTACGAGTTCGCCGAAGCCAGCATCCCCGGTCTCAGTCACTATATCCATCACTTTGTCGCCAAGATACCCGTCAAAGTGTAAGGGGGGTTGCTATGAAAATCGTTCTTGCCCTCGGGGGCAATGCCTTACTCAAACGAGGCGAACCGTTAGAAGCAGAGGTGCAACTGCGCAATATTAAGGTTGCTGCCGAAGCGATCGCGGCGATCGCCAAAAATCATACTGTGGTCGTTACTCACGGCAATGGTCCCCAAGTGGGGTTGCTAGCCTTGCAGGCCGAGGCTTACAAACCCGTGCGTCCTTATCCGTTAGACGTATTGGTCGCGGAAACCGAGGGCACGATCGGGTATTTGTTGGAACTGGAGTTGCGCAATTGTTTGCCCCACCGTCAAGTCGTGACGTTATTGACTCAAGTGGAAGTAGACGACAAGGATCCGGCTTTTGCTCGTCCGACCAAGTTTATCGGCCCGGTTTACGAGGCAGAAACGGCACAAAAGTTAGCCCGAGAGCGGGGATGGGCGATCGCGCCCGATGGCAGCGCTTACCGTCGCGTCGTCCCTTCCCCAGAACCCAAGCGCATTCTGGAACTGGCGGCGATTCGCTTGTTGTTGGCGGCGGGGGTATTGGTGGTCTGTGCGGGAGGCGGAGGCATTCCGGTGAAGATTTCCGCGATCGGTTCGATTCGCGGCATTGAAGCCGTGATCGATAAGGATTTGGCAGCGGCTTTGTTAGCGCAGCAGGTGGGGGCAGATTGGCTGTTGCTCCTCACGGATGTCGATGCGGTTTATCTCGACTGGAACAAAGCTGGGGCTAGACCCTTGCATCGAGTGACCCCCAAAGAACTCCGGTCTTACCATTTTGCCCCGGGATCGATGGCTCCTAAAGTCGAGGCAGCTTGTCGCTTTGTGGAGCGATCGGGAGGCTGTGCGGGTATTGGCAGGTTGCAAGATGCTGCCGCTATTTTAGCCGAACAACGAGGCACCCAGATCGTAGATACTTCCCACTTTTAGGTAAGCCAACACCCAATAACCAACAACCAACAACCAATAACCCATAACCAACACCCAATAACCAACACCCAATAACCAATAACCCATAACCAACAACCAATAACCAATAACCAATAACCAATAACCAATAACCAATAACCAATAACCCATTAAGAAGATATGAATCCATCAACAGCATTCATCTCAGTTTCCGCGATCGCGGGAACATACAATTCCCGATGTTGGGAGAAAATTCGGTAAGCATCCAGATTATCCCCTTCACCCGAATGATTTGAGTCGTCTTTTACGCGAATCAGATTGTATTGAATGTCATTATCGGCATAAATCGAAAAAGTAATATTAAAGATTTCAAAGAAATTGACCACCCAGCGACTATCTTCGTCGGGAAACTGTTGATAATAACGAACGAGGTCGGCAATACAATTTTCAAGATGAGTGCGAGAATTAGGACAAATTAAAACTAATTTTAAGAGGACTATTACCAAGGTTAAAGGATTACCTTGAGACAGCAAAAATACAAAAGTTTCTGACGGTTGTTTTTCTTTTTCTGTAGTTAAATAGCCAAAAATTTTATTGCAGGTTCTCAACATTAAAGAATCATTGACAATTTCATCCTCTTTATTCAAATAAAGGGTTTCCAGTTTTCGACTGAGATGGGTTTTAAGAATTTCAACAATGGTTTGTTTTTCTACAGAAAAGATTAAATAATTGAGAAGAGCTGCTTTAAATTCTCCATAGGTAATGCCTTGAATTTGTTTGAGAAAAATATGTGCTAAATTGCGATGACTAAATTGACCGCGTTTGGCAACGATTTTTTTGATTAACCGTAAAACCTTAGAACCTAATGCCGTTGGATTATCGACTTTTGTCGGATGTTGGTTTTCTAATTCCGAACGTGCCGTATACATGGCCAGATCGAATTTAAAACGGTTTTTTAACTGGTGGCAAAGCACTTTCGCAGCCTCTCTCTGTTCGGGAGAATTACTCGTATTACTATACTGAGAAACTAATAAATAAGAAGTATAGCGATCGCTCCAATGTTTTTGATGGGAATTCCGATCGTATCGGGAGGCAAAAAGCTGAAGATCTTTATAATCTTCACTGTCCGTAAAAAACTTTAACCAAGATTTTAAACGTCGCACGTTTCTCTTGGCTGTCGGTCTAACCGTAAAATCTATCTCGGTAAAACTATCCACTAATAGATGGACGGCTTGCCATTGTCGGCGAGTTTCCCAATTATTAATGAGAATATAACAACAGCGTTTTAAAGTATTGGTAAATTCATCACGATCGCTCTCTGACAAAATCCGTGCGAGCTCGGTAAATGCGTCAATATTATTGGGGGTCGAGTGATAAGCGAAGAATAAACGCTTAAATTCGATTAAAGCGTCTTCTGGTGCAAAGTAACGAACCGTATCTAAGAAAAATTGATAAATCATATTCCCTATTCTCTAGCCGCATCCCTCATTATTGGTTCGATCCGGACGATCGCGACCCCGAGTACAGGAGCAACTATGCAACAACACGCTGAAAATTGCTACGATCGCTATCGGTATTTTCCGCGATCGCGATCGCCGCGATCGATTCGAGCGATCGCCTTACCCCAATGACGATTGTCCCTTAACCCGAGAGATTTTCTCTTCTAAGTCCCGGATCTGACGTTGTAACATCTCGATTTCGCTTTCCGGATTGGAAGCAGAAACATTACCCCCTCCTTCTTTTGTAACATTTTTATAGTTCCCCTGACGAATTTGATAGTATTGTTCCGATTGCTCCCATTCTCGAAGATAGTGCAAGCGCTCTACAGTAAAAGGATGGGAAAAGAAAAAACCTTGACCGCCGTTATAAAGCAAAAATTTGTAGATCTGGTTGAGTTCGTCGCGATCGAGTTCCTGATATTCTTCCGACTGGCGCATAAATTCATCGAGACTGAATTCGTGAGCATATTTAGGCACGCCTCCTGCCCTGTCTCTT
>JBFRWJ010000669.1:0-5621 GCA_051439525.1 Spirulina sp.
GCGGCAAATATCGGGGTTTAGAATGGCGTTTTCGCAATCGCAAAGCGCCGACGGCTCAAAAACCAACCTTAGATTTGGTTTATCGCGGCGTTCGCTACACCCAAGGACAAGAAGCCCCCAAAGCTCAACCCGCACCCGCACCCGGCATCGGACAACGCGCTCGCGCCCTGTTCTTAAATCACGAACGCGAGGAAATCAAGCGTCAAGCATCCATGTTGCTGCGCTCGGAAGAACACATCGGTTTGGCTCACTAATTGACCCTTGGTAATTTGCAATTATCGATCGCATCGACAATCGCATCGATGCGATCGATGACCATTTTTTGAATTCATCATTGATAATTTTGAATTGATTTGACTCTAAAACCAATCCTCCGTGGGAGTTCGGGGGATTGTTCGGGTTTTTAAAAACTTTTTAGGAGAATACCTGCAGCCAATCCCCATTTTCCGGCCAAATTGCCAAAGTCATCCCCGGACTGTAAATATTTACAAACATCGTTCGACCGTCGGGGGAAAAACAAACCCCAGCTAACTCGCTTCCATTGTAAATATTTTGGGCAAAGCGATCGCATTGACCGTCTAAACTCACTCTCACCAAACCATTGATCCCCCTTCCATCTTCGCAAACGATCAAATCTCCCCAAGGTGCCATTATTAAATTATCCGGGAAGTTCATAATTTGGGGATTATCTGGTTGTACGATAAGGGCGATCGCACCTCCATCTTCAGGAGAAGTGCCGGGAGTATAGCGCCAAATTTGTCCGTTTTGTGCTTTGCCCCCACTGGTACAGGTAAAGTAAAATTGTCCGCGATCGTAACAAAGTCCCTCCCCTCGAGAAAATTGCGCCGCTCCTTTGGTAAAACCTTCTCGACGGATAGTATCGTACTGGGGATTCACCTCTTCAATTTTAACCCATTCGACTGCCATTGAAGTACCGATCGCGAAGTTCTTTTGGGTTGTTGCTTGGGGAAATTCTTTAATTTTTAAGGCTTCTAAAACTCCTCCTGCTTTGAGATTTTCCGGTTCCTCGGGCAGAAAGCGATAAAAGAGACCATCTTTTCGATCTTCGGTTTGATAAATAATATGGGTTTGGGGATCGACGGCGATCGCTTCGTGACGAAAGCGTCCCATCGCAATTAGAGGTTCTGGAGAAACGGGTGCTTTGGCTTGTACGGGGACTTCAAAATTATAGCCGTGGGGTTGAGAAACATTCAAATGCGGTTCATTAATTTTGTTGTCTTCTGGAGTCAAAACATTCTCCTCGCAGCTAATCCAAGATCCCCAAGGAGTCGTACCTCCCGCACAGTTTCGCATCGTCCCTGCCAGAGAGGTAAAATGTTCTTTTAATTCTCGTTCTGGGGTGACGATTAAAGTGGTCGTTCCTCCTTTACATAAGGGATCGTATTTTTGGGATGAATTGGCAATAACTTCCGTGCGATCGAGTTGAGTCAATTCGTGATTGCGAATGAGGACAATGTTCCCATCTGGGGCTTGAAACGCTGCCATTCCATCGAATTTTCCGGGAGTTGGATTTCCATCGCTCATGCGATCGCCTTCCCGAGAAAGCAAGCGATAATTTAATCCTTGGGGTAAAGCTAAGGGAGAATTAGAACTCCCACAACTCGTTAACTTGGTACTAACAACAGTTGCACCAAATAGCACTAAAAAATGTCGTCTCGATAAATAAACCATTGCGATCGCTTATTCATTACAAGAGAAGAGAGGAAGGGGAGAAGGAGAGGAAAGAGGAAAAAGTCTATTAATCGATTACCCATTTCATCCTTCATCCCTCATCCTTCCTCCTTCCTTTATAACGCTCCGGCTGCAGTTTTATCCAAAATTCCCGATCCCAAATAGGTTGTTAAATTAATGGTTTGAAGCACGGGCAATCCTTCTGCACCATCGGGGTAATCAATGACGCTAACTGCGCCATTTCCCTGTTTGATATTCCAGAAATTTTTGGGTTTTAGTCCCAATAAATAGCAGAGAATGACCTTATTGATGGCATCGTGAGCGGAAACCAATGCCACTTTCGGTTCATTGGCATTCGATTTAGTTTTAACAATCTGATTCCATGCCGCGATCGCGCGATCCCAAACTTGTTGTAAGTTTTCACCTTCAGGCATTTGTACGGTTTCGGGCGCATCTTTCCACTGTTGCAATAATTCCCCGAATTCTGCCTTAATTTCGGCTTCTAATTTTCCTTCCCACAGTCCGTGACTGATTTCTTTAAAGCGATCTTCTGATTCCAAAGGAACATTAGGATGATGTTCGAGAATAATTTCGGCGGTTTCTTTGGGGCGCAATAAAGAACTCGTGACGGCAAAATCGAGATGAACGTCTTTGAGGTATTCTGCTGCTTTTCTTGCCTGTTCTTTCCCATTTTCATTGAGAGGAATATCCATCATTCCTTGGAAGCGAGACAAGCGATTCCATTCGGTTTCCCCGTGACGAACCAATAATAAACGCAGAGCGGGGGGTTTGGGAGGGCGAGGAGGCGGAAGCGTTATACCCATGTGGGAAATTTGATTGAGAGATTCTAACTGTACCGAATCGCCAAAATTGCCGCTAAAATTCAACACATTAATACAACAATTGGATTGTTGGATGGTGTGATAGCGTTCGGGAGGAATGCCGATCGCGCTGAGAATTAAACAGCGATTAATCCCATTATGAGCGACAATTAGAATGGTTTGTCCTTGATGTTTGACGATCGCGTCTTGCCAGAATTTTTGTGCTTGTTCGTAGAGAGAAAGAACGGGAAAATGATCTCGTTCTCCTTCCGGTGTAGAAACCCGCATTTTAAATTCGTGGGGACGCTTTTTCCAACAGCGATAATCTTCGGGAAACTTTTCGATGACTTCTTGTTTGCCCAATTTTTCCCAAAGGGGAAGATCGATTTCTCGGAGTTCCTCTATGGCTTGGGGAGGAGGACAATTGGGCAAATATTTCTGAATAATAGAGGCAGTTTGAGTCGCTCGCTGTAGGGGACTGTGATAAAATGCGTCAAAGGTTACACCTTGTAATGCCGTCCCGACTTTTTCAGCCTCAGTTTTTCCTTGTTCGGTGATAACCGATTCATCGCAACGGCCTTGGATTTTTTGTTGAGCGTTATAGGAACTTTGTCCGTGACGCACGATAATAACCCGAGTAGTCAAACTTCAATTCTCCAACTCTTCAGCTATTGTCATTGTAGAAGGTAATGGGAAGTTCCTTGACCAATTTTCCTTGACTCACTTCCGAATGGACGCTGACGCGGAATCGATTTGGGGGAAGATCCTCAAACTCATGATTTACAACATTTTTGAGATGCACCCCGATCTACGCTAATATAAAAGTTTGATAACCGATAACTGAGAACCGATCGTTGATACCCGTTCCCTATTTGAATCTTCTTGGCATTCATCGCGATCGCGATCGCCTGCTGGCGGCGATCGCTTCGGTGATTGACTCGGGCTGGTATATTTTAGGGCAAGAAGTGGCAGAATTTGAGGCAGAATTTGCCGCATTTTGTCAAGCCGAATATTGTATCGGCACGGGGAATGGGTTGGATGCGTTGCGTTTAATGCTGCTAGCGGGAGATATCGGCGAGGGAGATGAAGTTATTGTTTCTGCCAATACTTATATTGCGACGATTTTGGCGATTACGCAAATCGGTGCAATTCCCATTCTGGTAGAACCTTGTTGGGAGACCTTGCAGATCGACAGCGATCGCATTGGGGAAAAGATAAGCGATCGTACCAAAGCTATCCTTGCGGTCCATTTATACGGTCAACCCGCCCCGATGCACGACTTAGAGGCAATTGCTCGTCAATACAATTTATTGCTCTTTGATGACTGCGCGCAAGCCCATGGGGCAAAAATTCGCGATCGTCCCGTCGGATCTTGGGGAGATGCGAGTGCTTTCAGCTTTTTTCCCACTAAAAATCTAGGTTGTTTGGGGGATGGGGGGGCCGTCGTTACCTCTAATACACAAATCGCTAAAAAAGTCAAGCTGTTGAGAAATTATGGTTCGGGGCGGAAATATTACAATCAGTTAGCGGGTTGGAATAGCCGCTTAGATGAGATTCAAGCTGCTATTTTGCGGCAAAGATTACCGGAATTAGAAGCACAAAATGTAGAACGAAGACGTTTGGCCGAGCGATACGCAGAAAACTTGCGCGATCTACCAATTTATTTGTTACCCTATAATGCCAATGCCGTCTATCATATTTTTCCGATTTTAGTGGAGGAACGCGATCGCTTGCAAGAATTTCTCAAAGATGCTGAAATTGGGACGCTCATTCATTATCCCCTGCCCGCTCATCAACAAGAATGCTATCGCGATCGACCTTGGGCGCAATTATCTCTTCCCCTGACCGAAAAAATTGCACGGGAAGAGCTCAGCTTACCTCTCTACCCCAGTTTAACACACAAACAGCAAGATTATGTTATCGACCGAATTAAAACCTTTTATGAACAAAGATGAACTATTGATTCAATTTCCTAAAATTGGCTCTCGAGAAGAAGGTTATCTTGCTGTTGCTGAAGCGCAAAAAACTTGTCCGTTTCCCATCCAAAGAACCTATTGGGTTTATGGCTGTCCCAATGATATGAAACGCGGAGGACACGCACATCATAATTTACACCAAATTCTCATCTGCGTGGCGGGAGAAGTTGAAGTCATCTTACACGACGGTTTGCAAAAATACGAGTTTTGTTTAAACGATCCGACGGTTGGATTATATCAAAAGCCTCTTATCTGGGGAGATTTAGTCTATCATCAAGATTCGGTGTTAGTTGTCCTTGCTTCCGAACATTATTTAGCGGAAGACTACATCCGAGATTACCAGCAATTTCTCAACATTACCACCTCTTACCAGTCAGCAGTCAGCAGTCACCAGCCTTTTCAGTCACCAGTCACCAGTCACCAGGCAGTGCTTAAGCCGGAACCTGAGTCCGGCTTTAAGAAGCACTGCCCCGAAGGGTCACCAGTTAGAGAAAAACTAATAACCAATAATCAACAACCAACAACCAACAACCAACAACCAATAACCAACGACCAAACATATATTCATCCGCAGGCGATCGTGGAGACGGAGGAGATTGGCGATCGCACGAAAATTTGGGCATTCGTTCATATTTTACCGGGGGTTAAAATTGGCGAAAATTGTAACATTTGCGATCACGTCTTTATTGAATCTGGTGTCGAAGTTGGTAAGGGCGTGACCATTAAAACTCATGTTTCCTTGTGGACGGGAATCGCGATCGAAGACTATTGTTTTATCGGTCCCAATGTTGCTTTTACAAACGATATTTATCCCCGTTCCCATCGAAATCCTGCCATGCAGAAGCGGTATTTTGAAGACAGGGATGAGAGTTGGTATCGCGGTAAGACTTTAATTGGTGAAGGTGCTGCTTTGGGGGCAAATTCTACGATTTTATGCGGGTTAACTGTCGGGCGTTATGCAATGGTTGCTGCGGGTGCTGTCGTCACTAAAGATGTCAAACCTTTTGAATTAGTTGGAGGTGTTCCCGCGAGACACATGGGATGGGTCGATAAAGAAGGTAGAAAAGTAGACTCGCAACCCATTGGATAAGACATGAATCAACCCAAAATTTCGATTGTTATTCCCTTATAT
>JBFRWJ010000670.1:0-7565 GCA_051439525.1 Spirulina sp.
GAGTTACTAACTCTTAGCTTCGCTAGTTTATTGTTACAAAATCAGAGGAATTTGTCAAGAGATTTCCGCCTTTCATCCCCATCCAAATCAAAGATTATGGATGGGGACTTCCCGGCGGCTCTGTTAAATCCCTCGTTTTGCCGTAAAACTGTGAAGGAGAATGTCCCAACATTCAAGATTTTTGCACGATCGCCCGATAGCCATCGTATACCCCCGGTTCGTAACAAACCAAGAAGACTTTCTCGAACAGATTTAAGCGAGGGGCAATCGCGCTCAGAGCGACCCGAGCGGCAATCTCGACGGGAAACCCGCGAAAACCAGTTCCGATCGCTGGAAAGGCAATCGTTTTAATGTGAGAATTGCTCTCGCCGACTTGTTGCAGAATCTGTAAATAACATTGCCCCAACCGCTCTCGATCGCGATCGCGTCCCCCCCAAATGGGAGCGACGGTATGAACGATCCAGCGAGCGGGAAGATCGCAGCCCGAGGTGATCTTGGCTTCCGTTAAGGATAGGGGTTTGATGCGATCGCATTCCTGACGCAATCCCTCTCCGGCGGCCCGATGAACCATTGCATCCATGCCAACGTTCCCAGAGCAATCGCAATTGGTCGAATTCACGATCGCATCGACGTCCTGTTGAGTAATATCCCCGAGAACGATTTCCAAACGTTCCCCATACTGGCGCAAATGACGGTGCACGTAATAGTCTTCCATGGCTTCCGGACGGGAAGAACTGCGTCGCCGAGAGTGAGATTCGTAGTGAGAACGCTTGCGGAACTGGGCAATTTTTCGGGATCTGAGATCCTCTTGCAAATCTGAAAGGGACTGCTTTTCGGGTTCGATCTCCGGGGAGGTGGGGGCTTGGGAGAGAGTCTGTTTCATGCTGTCAATTAAGGCTTCCGCTTGCTCGTAATTGCCGCGATCGATCTGTTGAATGGCTTCTTCTTTAGCTCGGGCGGACATCATTAAAGTCACTTGCCGACCCACGCGATCGCTAAAAGGATATCCCTCCAGTTCTACATCGGTCGCGACGGGGAGTTCTAAGGAAAAACGCAGCTTTTGCCGCTCTTCCTCTTTGACCTCATCCCAAGCCAAGCGAAAGGAACATAAAGGTATCGCTTTTGCTAGGGGAGGAATTTTTAACCGCAGAACTACCCCAAAGGGATTCCCATGAATTAAATTCGGGAGTTGATATTCTCCCTGTCGGGTCAGGGTAAAATCATTAAAAACATCGAGTAGTTCTACATCCCCTTGGGGTTCAATTCTCAAGGTAACATTGCGACCGAAGATGGCGAGAATGCCCTGCATTTCATTTTCAACAATGGCGGGCAATTCCTCTGGGGATTCGATGTAATAATAGTTGCCATCCCCACAACGGGCCATGAGTTCCAATAAGTCCTCGTTATAGTATTCTCCCATGCCCATCGTCGTCGTGCTGACGCTCCGTTTTGCCAATCCTTTAACATCCGTGCCAATGACATCGGGATTGGTTTCGCCGCAATTGGCCAGACCGTCGGAGAGTAAAATAATGCGATTCAAGCGTTCGCGATCGAGATGCTGACTCACTTGTATTCCACCTTCCAACCAACCGTCGTGGAGGGCGGTACTATTGCGAGCATCAATGCGATCGAGCCGATTGAGAATGTCGATTTTGTCGATCGCAAAAGTATTGGGGACGATGGTTTCGACGACATCATCGTAAATGGTGACGCTGACGCGATCGCTCGGTAATAATTGCTCGATGGCGTAACGGGCGGCTCGACGGGCATAATCAATTTTGAGTCCTTGCATCGAACCCGAGCGATCGATGACCAAGCCAATATTTAAAGGGGGACGCTTGCCCATAACATCGGCTTCGGGAGGGACGATATTGACTAACAAATCGAGAGTGGTCGCGGAATCGGAGCTAACGGCATCTCGTAAAGGAATTAATTCAACTCGAGTGGTTTTCATGTTTTTTTCCCCTCCCATTAAATAATTTTTGGGCAATATTTTGTAATAAATTTTGTCTTTCTTGGGTCGTTTTGGGATGATTAAAATCTTCGCGAATATGAATTTCTAAGCCTGGCAACACTTCAATATGTCTCCAGCGAGTCTCTGACGGAGAAACAGACATCGAGGCTGGGTAAGGGCGATCGGCAGGAGCAGGTTTGGAATTTAAAGCCGTTGAATTCCGACGCTGTTTAATGCCTTGCAGAAATCCTAAAGCGGGATTGGCTGGAGTTACGGTCAGTTGTACCCCCCCTTGCAAAAGTGCTTCTAATTCTGTATTTTCCGTCGCGATCGCGAGATCGCCAATCGCGTTCGTTCCATATCCCTCGGCAAGCAGTCGCCGCACCACCAAGAGTTGCAAGAGATGGCGATAGCCATAGACGGCATAACGACCTCCTTTTTTTTGGGGCTCGTCAAGCAAGCCCGCACTGGTGTAATGGCGCACTAAACGCGGCGTTACGTTCTCTTTGACCCTTCCGTGACTTTTGGGGGAAGGAAGAAATTGGGGGAGAAGGCGATTCACCGTCTCCACCAATTCATCAAGTGACCATTTCGGGGTGTTGCTTGCGATATGTTGCAAGTTTGCCATATTTTTACTTTACAACTGACAATCAAAATTGTCAATACCAATTTTGATTGTAAACGAGAATGAAGTTTTGTGCTAAGTTTTCTCAACTTGCCGATCGCTAACAATGGAGGATAGTATTCAGCTATCCCCCATTGTCTTAATTGGAGATTAAATTAAGGTAAAGCGATCGATATGATTTAACAACGGGAACGGGAATTCCCCCCTTCAAACAAGGGTAAAAGATCGCGAGAAGGAATTGCTATAGTCTCCCGCTTGGTCGTAAGCCTTCCCGCGCAGGGTATAGCGTCCCGTACTCAAGCCCCACTCACTCAAGTTGATTCCGTGGCGGAAACTGTTCCACCGTCGCGATCGATCCCACCAAACGGTGGTGAAGTTTAAACTATCGCCGACATCAATAACCGTCCCATTTTCTGCCACTAACTCGAAGTCTACTCCCACGAGGTCGCTGTTGCCATCTTGGTCGTAGACCCAACCGTTAGTAATTTGTACCGTATCGTTAACCGAGAAGGTACTACCGCTCAAGCCAAACTGCAATCTTGCCGGGGCGGTATTCGTACTTTGCGGGGCTTTAATGGTAAAATTGCGGGAGAGGGTTTGACTTTCGCCTCCGGATTGGTCGATCGCAACGCCCACCAGAGTATAGGTGCCATCGCCGAGGTTATACTGACTTAAATCGAAACCCCCCGAGAAACTCGCCCATTTCTGAGTCCAGCCGACATTGACAAAATTATTTAACCCTCCCAAGTCAATTTCACTGCCATTGCTGGCGACAATTTTGAAAGAGACGCTTTCGAGATCCTCCCAACCATCTCCATCTTGAACCCAACCATTGCGAATGGTGAGGGTATCCGTAGGATTATAGGTGCTCTTGTTGAGGCTAAAGCGCAGATCCGTGGGATTGAGGTTGGGTTGGGGAACTTCAAGGGAAAAACTGCGCTCGAACTGTCCGGAGGCAGTTCCGGCTTCATCGTAGGCAACCCCAACGAGTCGATAAGTCCCCCCTTGTAAGTTTAAGCCCTCCAAGGTTAATCCGTGTTGGAAACTTGCCCATTGCGGATTCCAACTAGCCGGGTTTAAAGTCGCGATATCTGCAATATCGATCGCGGTTCCTTGTTCGTTAACGAGACTGAGATCGATGCGATCGAGGGTCTCGGCACCATTCCCATCCTTCACCCACCCATTGAGAAGGTTAATCGTATCGGTGGGTTTATAGGTACTGGCATCCAAATTAAAGGTGAGGTTAGACGGGTTAACATTGGGTGGCGGCGTAGTAATGGTAAAGGAGCGTTCAAAGAGATTGCTAGCGGTATTGGCAATATCGTAAGCGATCGCCGCGATCGTATAAGTCCCGTCGGCTAAATTAAAGGCACTGAGGTGAATATCTGCGGCAAAACTCACCCAGAGGGGATCCCAAGATGCCGCCGTCAGGTCGCCGATCGCGTCGTTCGCGACCACCGTCCCATCCTCTCGACGCAGATCGTAGCGAATGTTAACGATATCTTGCGCCCCATCGGGATCTTTCACCCAACCCTCTTTAATCCGTACAGTATCCGTAGGCTTGTAATCGCTGCGATCGAGACCGAAACGCAAAGATTCCGGACTGGCATTGGGAGAGAGAATCTCAAAAGCGGTTTCAAATTCATGTCCCATTGCGCCATCGAGATCGTAGCCCGTGGCGATTAAGGTATAAGATCCGGGATCGAGATTGTAGTTGCCCAAGTTAATATTGTGGGTGAAACGGGCTTCCTCATAGGCGGTATCATTGGGGATAAAGTTGGTCGCATCCGTCAGAGCCAGAATCGTGCCATCGGAATGCCTCAACTGAAACGCAATGCGATCGATATCTGCACTCCCATTGGGATCGTGAATAATCCCATCGTCGATTTCAATAATCTCTGTAGAGAGGTAGCTGCTATTGAGGTTAAAGGAAATTCCCATCGGTGCCTGATTGTCTCGCAGATAGAATGAATGGGAGATGGGAACACTAGAATATCCTAACGCATCGTAAGCGGTTACCCACAAGGAATAGGATTGATTGATTTCTAAGTCGTAGGGACTCAAATTCACGCTATACTCAAAGGTCGCATCGGAGCTTCCTTGCAGGTTAAATTCCGTTACATCGGGAAGATCGATAAACCCATAATAGCCATTCATCTTTTGCAAGCGGAAATCCACCCGGGCAATATTCTCAATGCCGTCGGGATAATGGATGTGACTGTCGCGAATGCTTATGGTTTCCGTATTTTTGTACTCGGCGCGATCTTTAGCGAGTTGGAAATTCAGGGGGAAATAGTGATTCGGATTGGATCGCACGTAGAAATTTTGCTGATTGGGATGGTCGGAAGTCCGTCCGGAAGTATCGTAAGCACGAGCAAAGAGTTCGTAGCTTCCTTCTTCTAAGCCCAAAGCCCCCAAGTTAATATTGTAGTGGAATTCAGCATCAGAGCTGCCGAAATTCGTCCATTGCGTCACTTTCCCGAGGGCGAGCTCTGTATTTTTATTCAGGTCGCGCAGGAAAAATTGCACGGACTCGATTTTATCGATACCATCGGGATGATGGATGTGTACGTTTTCGAGTTGAATGGTTTCATACGCTTGGTAATCGTAGCGATCGAGGTTGAAGTGGGGCCCGTAAGAAAAATGATGATCGATCTCGATATTGATAGAGTTTTCAAACGGCAGGCTCGTTGCTCCCGAACCATCATAAGCAACGGCTTTGAGGATATATTGCCCCGATAGTTGCAAATCCGTCGGCAACTGGAAACTATAGTCAAAGCGAGCGTAGGGATCGTAAGAATTGCCCGTTTCGGTGTAAATCTGCGTTGCCTCGGGCAGTTGGACGATCGCGCCGTTGGGATCGATGAGTTCAAAGGCAATATGCGTTAAATTGGAAGCACCGTCATAATCGAAAACTCGCCCGTATTCCACTTCGAGGGTTTGTCCGGGGGTGAAGGTTTGCCAGCTATCTTTAAGATGAGCCTCCAACCCTTCTGGTGCTTGATTCATGAGGGGAGAGGTGATGGAAAAGACTTGCTCGAAAGTGGCTCCGGTGTCATGTCCGGCGCGATCGCGAGCGGTACCGCGTAAGGTATAATCTCCTTGCTCTAACCCGTAGCGGTTTAAATTGAGGCGGTAGTTAAAGTCTCCCCATATCGTTTCCCAATCCCGCGCGGTAATGGCGGTAATCTCGGGCAGGGAAATCTCCGTCCCGTCGCCTTTAATCAAGCTCATTTCAATGTGAGAAATATCGTAGATCGTATCCCGTTCTCCAACTTCGCCGTAAATCTCTAGAGTATCTTGCTGCCAGTAACTGGTGCGATCTAAGCTAAAAGTCAAACCCTCCGGTATTTGGTTAAATTGAGAGTAGGTCGCCGTCCACATATCTTCGTTCTGGAAACCGCCGATGGGATCGAAGCCATAATGTTCGTAGTTTCCCAATTGTCCGTTGGTGTAACCTGCCAAGAAGTAGGTATCGCCATTGTGACCGACGTCAATTCCCGTGGCAATATCGTCTCCTGTCGTTCCCAGTTGTTGTTTCCAGCGTAACTCGGGCTGCATGGGGTTAGAATGCGTATCGTAGGCAGCAAACCAAGCATCTTGACCCCCAACGGCACGACCTGCCATAGCTCCCGTTGTCGATCCGGCGAGATAGATGCGTTCGGCACCATCGATGGCAATACTGTAAGCAATATCATCTCCGGCGGTGCCGAGTTGTTCGATCCAGTTGGGGTCCTTCTGACGGTAAAGATCGTAGAAGTCGCGATCGTAGCGAGCGACCCAAGCATCGATTCCTCCCGCATTCGTGCCCTCTAAATCCCCCGTGGTGCTTCCGGTTACGTAAATATCACCAGAGTTCCTCACGGCAATATCGTAGGCTTTAGTATCGCCCCCGACGATATAATCCTGCCATTCTCGGATGCCATCCATGTCGAGTTTGAAAACCCAAGCACTGGATGAACCGTTGCCAAGATTATTTTCGCTCCAACCGTGGGTACTGTAACCCGTTACGAAGACTTCGCCCAAATCGCCAACAGCAATCCCTGTGGCAACATCATCTCCCAACGTGCCAACTTTATACGTCCACTGAAGTTCTCCTTCTTGGGAGAATTTGGCGACCCAAGCATCTTTACCGCCGTCATTGTTTCCGACGAGGTCGCCGGTGGTGTATCCGGCAAGATAAATATTGTAGTGATTGTCGGTCGCGATCGCTTCGGCGACATCATCCCCGGCGGATCCCCATTTAAACAGAAAAGGATTCATAATATTTCCACCGGGGGAGAAACGCCCGAACCAGACATCTTTGCCTCCCGAACCCGTACCCGCAAAATCTCCCTCACTATAGCCCGTTATAAACAAATCCGAGCTGTAAGGCTCGATAGCGACGGCATTGGCTACATCATCGCCGCGACCCCCGTATTGCTGCTCCCAAGCAATACGGGTACCGGAAGCATCGGTGTAGGCGATCGCGATATCTTTATCGAGATGGGTGGCATTGGCCAGTTGCCCCATGGTATAACCGACGCTATAGGAACCAAAACCGGGATAATCCTTAGCAACCGTATCGAGAAAGCGATCGTTTTGTTCGGTTCCCAAACGATGCACGCGAGCGTCACCGGGTTTGCGATCGGGCGACTCCTCTGGGGGTGGCGGTGCGGGACTGTTGTGACTCGCAGCAGAGGGAGAACTTATCAAGGGATCGTCAAAATCCGAAGCGGGATGCAAGATCGCGATCGGATCGAGAAGGCTCGGATCCGTTCCTAAATGGTTGGGGGCGGATGAAGTCGGCATGATGGGGAAGAGAAGAGAAAGGAATAATTGGGTTTATGGGGGCTGTACTATTGTACTGTATTTTTTTAAAAATAAGTCTATTTTTTCTACACCTTCACAATGTCTTTTTTCCCAGATCGCGTCAATAGCATTGAGAGGGGTTTTACAGTAGCTTCACAATAACTTCACGGAATCTTTAAAAGATAAAACGATTGG
>JBFRWJ010000671.1:0-5636 GCA_051439525.1 Spirulina sp.
CCCCCCAGTCGCACTTTTCCACCCCCAAAATCCCCCGACGTATCAAACAGGGCATAATTAACTAAAGCCACGCGATCGCCCAAAATATCGATATTTCCCCCTACATCTGAAGACACATCCAGAGTTCCCGTCGCGATCGCAGTTCCGGCTAAAGTGGGGATAATCGTTCCGGCTAGAGTTTCAACTTTTTGCCCCACAACCGCTAAATTGGTTTCAACCTCTAGAGAAGCTCCCGTGAGTAACTCGGGCAGATCGAAAGCATCAAAAGGGATAATATTTCCTTGAAAATCCCGAGGCGGATCCACTTCTAACGACAGCACATTGTCAGGATAAGAAATTTTGATTAAACTCGTTCCCGGTACCGCAGCGATCGCGATATTCCCTCCCTCTGCGGTTAAATTCCCCGTATTGACAACAGTTCCTCCCAATAGGGTTAAATTCTGTCCCGCGTTAACTGCTAAATTCCCCGCATTCACAATCGCTCCGGGTTGAGCGAGATCGAAAGCAAATTGATTCGGATCGCCGTTCAAAGCTTGATAATTATTCCCTCCCATTGCCTCGAACCAATTGCCGTTAAAGCCAATTGCCGTGGCAGTTGTGGCAAAAAAGTCGCCGCCAACGTTCAAACTCGCCCCTTGCCCAAAAACAATCCCCGCCGGATTCACTAAATACAAATTGGCGTTTCCTCCCGTCACTTGAATTAACCCGTTAATGATGGAGGAATTGCCCCCCGTGACGCGCCCGAGAATGTTGTGAATTTGCGGATTTGAGAGGAAATTGGCGATTTCGTTGGCACTTAACCCAAATTCCCCGAAACTGTGAAATAGATTCGTTCCATCTCCTGAGAGGGTTCCCCCGCTAATATCAAAGCGATCGCCGATTTGGGTAATTTGCGTATTCGTGCCATCGGCGGCGGGAGTCATGGCGATCGCTTTCCCCACCATGCCCGATAATAGGGCGATCGCAACAACAGGAGAAAAATATCTGGAAACAACTTGACAAGCGCTCATTTGTGCCTCTGGGGAATACCCTTGCAATAACGATTCAGTCTTATCGGGGAGCTCGATGGCGATTCGCGATCGCCACTCTTTTTATATCATCGTCCAACCCTAACACCCTGTATATCCCGCCATTTTACCGATTTTTTCCGCATCTGGAGGGGGTGCGATCGCGATCGCATCCCCATAAATTGTTAATTTTGTTTAACGATTTTCATTTTGTATCAAATTTTACAGAATTGTTCGGTATAGTAAAAACATAAGGAAAAAACAGCACTCGATTTTACGAGGTCGGCAATCAGGAGGTCAAGATTATGGATACTAAAAATCAAGCGCGTGCTTTAATGATGCGTCACACCAAACTCATCCGCAACCGTCAAGAATCTATGTTAGGACGTGCTGCTGCTGAAATTGGTTTGGATGTCGATCCGGTGCAATATCACAACAGCATCCAAGGCAAACCCAGTTCTGCATCGCGCATATCCTACGATCGCAGCAATGCTTCCATGAGCTAAGAGTGCAAATTTTGCAACATCATGGGTAGATTAAAAGATCGTAGAGGTGTATAGTTGCATTCTTGACTCCCAGTTCCCCGTAAGGACTGGGATATTTTATTTTTTGTTATTGGTTATTGGTTGTTAGTTATTGGTTGCTACTCCCTGAATGATACACTAAACTCCAAACCCCAACCTATAACCCCCGATTTCCGACCTGCGATTTTAAGTGGTCAGTCCTGTTTACTGTTCACTGTTTACTGTTCACTGTTCACTGAAATGACCGCATCGCCCAAAACTCAACCTCGATGGTTGCAATTTTTGACTTATCGTTCCCTCTCCCGTCGGTTAATGCTTGTCGGGTTGATGATTACCGCCTTCTTTGTCATTACTGCCATCTTTACCCCAGTATTTCAGGCATGGGGATGGTTGCAAGATCCCACCGCATCCTTAATCAATCCCATTCACGAGCCTCCCGGTAGCGAACATTGGTTTGGCACGAGTCGCCAAGGATATGATGTTTTCTCGCGCACATTATTTGGCTCTCGGGCGGCGCTGCAAGTGGTCATTTTAGCGACTTCTCTTTCCTTAACGATCGGCGTTCCCTTGGGACTTATTAGCGGTTATTTGGGGGGAAAAATCGATCGCGTTATCTTATTTTTGATGGATACAATTTATACGTTACCCGGACTGCTCCTTTCCGTAACTTTGGCATTTGTGGTGGGAAGGGGAGTTGGCAATGCCGCGATCGCGCTCAGTATTTCTTATATTCCTCAGTATTATCGGGTGGTGAGAAATCATACCACGAGCGTAAAAACAGAACTGTTTATCGAAGCGGCTCGGGCGATGGGTGCACCGCCAACGCGAGTCCTTTCTCGTTATTTATTTCTCAATGTCATTCAAAGCGTTCCCGTTCTGTTTACCCTCAATGCTGCCGATGCTATTTTAATTTTAGGAGGCTTAGGATTTTTAGGGTTGGGATTGCCTTTGGATACTCCCGAATGGGGTCACGATCTTAAATTAGCCTTGGATTCTTTACCCACGGGGATTTGGTGGACGGCACTTTTTCCCGGTTTGGCAATGACCTTAATGGTGACGGGACTTTCTCTCGTGGGAGAAGGATTGAGCGAAATTTTTAACCCCGAAATGGAACGGTAAATTTCAGTCACCAGTCACCAGTCACCAGTTATCAACTATCAGTTATCATGTTGGATTTTAAAAAGGTCAGTTTTCGTCCCGCTACAGATGCCGATGTTGATTTTCTCCGCGAACTTTATCGAAGCACCCGCATTGAAGAAGTGGATGGGTGGGGCATTTATACCCCCGAACAACGAGATGCGTTTTTAGAAAGTCAATTTTACGCCCAAAAAACCCACTACGATCGCTATTTTTCCGAGGGAAGACACGATATTATTCTCTGGGAAAATGAACCGATCGGTCGCTTTTATATTTACGATCGAGAAAGCGATCGCGTTCGACTCATCGATATTGCTCTCTTACCCCAATATCGCAACCAAGGCATCGGCACGCAACTCATTCAACAACTCCAGGCACGAGTGGTTTTAATGGGTAAACCGTTACGTTTATATGTAGAAAATTTTAACCCAGCCCGTCGTCTTTACGAACGATTGGGTTTCTCTTATCTCGAGGGAGATGGCGGTTATTTACAAATGGAATGGACTCCCAAAACGGCTTCGACTTCCTCTTGAAAACTAACTCTTTCAAGTGTAAAGTTTTGTAATTAAAATTTTGTAATACTGAGAACGTGGACGCAACCTTTTTCTAGTGTTAGACTTCACTCGTGCAAGGGTGAAGTCTAATGCTTCACAATGATTTGTTAATTGTTGTTTATCTGTAGGAAATTATGGTAGAACCATTTCTCGGCCAGATTAGTATGTTCGGATTCAATTTTGCCCCAAGGGGTTGGGCAACGTGCAGCGGTCAGCTTCTCCCCATTAATCAAAATACGGCTTTATTTTCCCTCCTCGGTACGCTCTATGGCGGAGATGGGAGAACAAGTTTTGCCCTCCCCGATCTGCGCGGTCGCGTTCCCATGAACATGGGTACTGGAGCGGGTTTAACTCCTCGTACCATAGGATCTAGAGGAGGCGAGGAAGTCGTAACATTAAACGTAAGCGAGATTCCTTCTCACAATCATTCGGCTGCGGTTCAAGCACGAGGACAGAGTGAGAACGGCAATAACGCATCTCCTGAAAATGCAGTCTGGGCAAGAGAAGCTGCAGCCGATGCAGAACCTTATAACACTAGCGCTCCCAATGTCAATATGCGGAGCGATGCAGTGACCGTAACCATCAATCCTACAGGAGGAAGCCAAGCTCATAATAATATGCAGCCTTACTTAGTTATCAACTTCTGTATTGCTCTTCAAGGAATCTACCCGTCGCGCAGTTAGTGTAGCATCCAGAAAAAATTTTGGATTGCGATCGCTTGGTTTCGATCTCGGGACACCCAATATTTTTACTCAAAGTTTAGAGGAGTTTGTCAAGTTACAAACTCCTTTTTTATGCACGATATTAAGGCGACGAACGATTGAATATTGCTTGATAGTGTCGTCCTTGCTCGTCCTGTTTTACGGGCACCATAAACAGGGCAAAATCTCCTAATTTTTCGTGTTGGAGAGGAAATGTTCCTTGATTGAAGTGGGTCTCGAGGGGAAAGCGGAAGATTAAAGAAAACGATCGCCCTTCTGTATCCCTTGAGGTAGCCTCGATGAGTTCGGCTTCTACTTCGGCAAATTCCTTCACATTCAATCGGAAGCGATGGTTGAGTAAAGGGGCAAAGGTGTCGTAAGTCATCTCTTGGAGATCCATATTTTTTATCTCTAATTCCTTAAATTCTCAATCGATCCCTATGGGTTGCAGTTTGCTGTTATTGCTCTAGTGCGCGATCGCAGGGCTAAAGCCCAACAACGAGCTTCTTACTTTTTGTAGAGACGTTATCGATAACGTCTCTACATGATTTTGGCTGTTTTTCTAACCAAAAACAGGGTGGCGCAATCGGGTGCAAATTGCCTGATAATATTGATGATTTGGGTTTTTAGTCAGTATGGGAACGAGCAGTAAATTCATTTGTCCGAGTCGGGGATGTCGAAGTCGATAGGTTTCCTGAACTAAGTTTTCTTCTCCCTTTCCTTGGAAAATGAGAGAGAGGGCATCATATTTCGGATCGGGAGACGATTCTTCAACTTCAACTAACTCGAGCTGAGTCCTGTTATTCGAGGCATCGATCGCTTCAAAATAGCTCCCCTGATGGGGTGCAAAGTTGTCTTTGGTAAATGGACTCCGTTTCCCCAACCATTGAGTCAGGGGAGCCGCGATCGCTTTTGGGGCAAAGGTTAAACCGCCAAAAACCGACGCTAAAGCCGTAACGCTCAAAGAAGAGAGCAAATTGCGTCGCGAAACGCTCATGGTTTTACTCCTTAATGGTAGAAAAATAAACTCACTATATTGACTTACTCTGTGTTTTAACACGATAATCCTCGTTTGAGTAGGACGATCGCTCCATAAACAGCCTTATCTTAAAGCGATCGCTTTCCTTGGCGAAAGATAGACACAAAACTTAAAACTCATGACGAGGGAAAAAATTACGATGTCAGCTTCGCCAAAATTCGTTATTCCACTATTGCGAAATTACTCAAGTCGTGCTATTTGAATTTTATCAAGATTGGGTAAAGCTACTGGCTGAAAATATGAAAGTTGAGTGAATTTTCTGGATTTTTACGGATTCTAAGGTATTTGTACTTACTCGATTGGGAATAAACTATGGCAAGATTATAGAGAAAAAACATTTTTCGTGTGTGTGAATTTGCTTGTTATGAAGATCGAAAATTATGATGGAAACCAAGAAAAATGAGAGAAACTACCCTCTTAGATCAACAGAAATCATCTCAAACTTTGATTCATAACTTAGTTTTTATCGATACGACAATAATAGATTATCAAAGTTTAATTGCAGGGGTTATTCCCGAAACCGAAGTTTTTGTTCTGCATCCGCAACAAGATGGAATCGAGCAAATTAGTGCAATTCTTCGAGAACGTCACAAGATTAAAAGCATTCACATCGTTTCCCATGGCTCCCCGAGTTGTCTATATCTGGGGAATACTCAACTCAATCCCGATACATT
>JBFRWJ010000672.1:0-8432 GCA_051439525.1 Spirulina sp.
AAAAAATGAGAATGATAATGATTCTCATTTTTGACCCAACAGAAGAGTTGTCAAGTTTCCTCCTTAAGCTGGAGGAATTGCTCATTGTTCATTGTTCATTGTTCATTGTTCATTGTTCATTGTTCATTGTTCATTGTTCATTGTTCATTGTTCATTGTTCATTGTTCATTGTTCATTGTTCATTGTTCATTGCTCATTGCTCATTGTTCATTGTTTATTGAAATGGCTCTAATTATTGCGATTCAGGCATTTCCAATGAATGAACCCATTTCCACAAACACCCGGAAACAAAATTCGTGACGATGTGAGCCACAATAGGAACTAATAAATTGCCCGTGACGATCGCGCTAAATCCCAACACCCCTCCGACGATCGTCGCCCAAATCATATACGGCCATTGTTGAGTACCGCTCAAATGCAACGCGCCAAACAAAAGACTCGATAGAATTACCGCCGCAGTATTGAGTCCGAAAGCAGGTAACATTACGCCGCGAAACAAAAGTTCTTCACTCAATCCCGGTAACAATCCCAGCCAAATCAAATCCGACCAAATTAACGGCTTAACCACCAACTCCAAATAATAATTGGCACTGCGCCGATAGGACGACCAGAAACGATGCACGATCGCGCTAGCTGCCACGATCGCCCCAGCCAAACCCAACCCCCAGAAAATCGCACTCGGGTTAAATTGTAGGGATAATAGCGGCACGGAGCCCAAAGACTGCCAAACTTTGGCAACAACTAACAAGATGGTTGCCGTCACGGCCATGGCAACGAGAACTTGAGTGCGAGTGAGAGGCTCGAATTCAGGAGGTTCGGATTGATTCACGGATTTTATGACAGGATACTGTTAAGAGAGAGAGGACAAAGTTGCGATTTGAGGGCGCAAAGCATCGGGATCGATTCCCGCCCGATAAGCTGCCAATACACCGATTGCTTCTAAGTAAGAACGAACGCGCATGGCTTTGATGCCTAAAGGTTCTGGGGGGACGCGCATCGCAGTTTGATTGTCTTCTACCGCGATCGCTCGATTCCTGCCTAAACTGAGCATAGCACTTCCCCCGCAAGCATTGGCCGGAATGACAATGGCATCGACCTCATCAGACCAGATTTGGGTGGATGCGCGTTTGTGAAGTTGTGTGACGAATTGAGGCGCGCGAGACAATCCCACCAAAACGCAGGGAAGAAAAGTATAGCCCAATTCCTCCGCCGCCGCCCGAGGGGAAACTCGAGAATCCGCAGGCAGGGGAGATAAAGCCGGAGCGTGGGCGCAGGGAATTTGTAAGGATCTGACGATTAAGTGAGAGATAATGGCTTCTGTTCCGGCAAGGGCATCTACCCCCGCGCCCTGTCGGTAGTTTTGCAACGCTTCGCTGTCGGTCTCCTCGGGAAAACGGGCAACGACGGCGATCGCTTCCGCCCCCCCTTGGTGAATGAGTTTCTCGGCTGCCCTCAATAAGCTGCCGGGGTTATTCAAGGTTCCCCAACTCGCCCCCGAGGAAGCCATTTGCAGTTCTACACCCAAGGGAGCATCCGTGAGGATATAATCGGTTAAATTCAGTCCTAACGTGGCTCTAGCGGCATCTGCGGCTTGAATGTGGCGCAATCTCAAGTCGGGTTCGATCGCGCGATCGAGGAGCAAACCAATGCGATTTTGCCGGACGGGTTGCAGTCCCCATTCCCCCGCCGCAAAGCGATCCAAACCGTAGCCTTCTACATAGAAGGCATTGGGGATATTCCAATACATTTGTGCGCCGTTGAGAACGTTGGGATGAGTAATCAGGCGATCGCAGACCCGAGAGAATGCCTTAGCAACGGGTAGAGCATCGCCAGCATAACCGCCAATCGCTGCACCGATTCCGGTCGGGACAATTAAAACAACAGTAAACGGACGTTGAAGCACGAGAATTTGTCAGAGGTAATAGGGAATGATAAGCGGGAGCGGGGAACGTCAATAATTCTGTTATGATTCGTTCTTGTTAGTTTGCAAAGCTCACCAATATTGTACATTCACGAACGCTCGCGTTGACCAACTCCATGAGACAAAGTTTTATTAACCATGGCTACACCGTTGCAAAAGATATTATTCCCGCACCTCTTGCTGACGATCTGCTCCGCGAGGCACGAGAAATTGAGACAACTATACCTGTAGAAGACCCAAGAATTGAGGAAGGAGTTTATTGTGGAGATGAGTGGTCTACCTGCCTGTCCCAATATCCTACTTTTACAGAACTGGTACAAGCTCCCTTTTTAATCCATCGCGTGGAGGAAATTTTACAAAGTTCTTGCGAACCCAATCCCGTTTTCTGGTCTTTACTCCGAATCAATCCCGGACAAGGAGATACACTTTGGCATCAAGATACCGATATTCTCGATACGAAAGCGAAAATTGGCATTACGCTTTCTCTGTTCGGAAGTCAAAAACGGGGCACGGTACTCAAAGTTATCCCCAAAAGCAATCGATGGCCATTTCCGAAAAAGGAGCAAATGCACGTTTCTCACCCCAATGAAGTGATTCTGAATATTTCCGGGCAAACGGCGATTTTTTACGACCCTCTACTGTGGCATACAACTCTTCTGAATTCATCGTTAGCAACACAATGGTTGCTGTTATTATTTTACAAAACTGCCGAGCAATCTTAGGGATTGTTCATAAAGCAAATCTTAAATTCATGTAAGATGCGTTAGTGGAACGTAACGCACCTCAATTCTTAAAAAACGGTGCGTTACGCTACGGGCTTAATATTCATTTTATAAACAGTCTCTTAAAAATCTAAGCAGTTGCATAACTCAACCAAATATTCGGTTCGATGTAACTTCCTTGGTTTGCATTGCAATCGATTTCTAGAGGGACAATTCCACTGGGAATGATATAACTTCCGGTTTCGGGAAAGCGCATTTGCGTCGTTCGTTCCCAATAGAAAATCGGTTCGACAATCGTCGTCGAGCGATCGCAGATACCGATTAATTTTGCGCCTTGTTTGAGATGGGTTCGCAACCAAGGATCGAAAGCAAAATCCGCCTCATTTTTCCACTGAATGTATCGCTCCATTGGCGTCAGGGGATATAAATGTTTGAGAGTGGGACGCACTGCCAAAATCAAAGCGGAAAATTGATAAGATCGAGCCAGTTCCTGCATATAATCTACAAGATATTTGCTTAAACCCCGCCCTCGATATTGGGGAAGAACGGCGAGAGAAACAGCCCCTAAAATTGTCGGTTTCGTATTGTTTGACTTTCCTGCCAAACCTGTAGTTAATGCCCAATCACATCCGGTATTCGGTAATTCTTCCAGAGGTCGATCCCAAGGAATGGGAACGCAACTTCCCTGCGCTATCATCTTTTGACTGGCAATTTCGATTAAACCAAATTGAAATTCTGGATAAAGCGAATAGAGATCGATCCATTCCTGAAAACAGATAAAATCCTCCATTAAAAAGCGAGGATAACTTTGAGTTAAAATATCATTAACGTCCTGTAAAAAGAAGTCTCGACTCTCGCAACTCACCAAGCGATAGTGAGGATCGGCAGCAATAGTTTTCGGAATTTTAGGAGAGTTCATTAACATTGCTTATGGGAAAATTAAGAGAATTTTTCCTCGGTTGGTTGGGATACCATAGGAGATGAATGAAAGGGACATCCCTCTTGTTTCTGGCGATCGCGATGGTATTGAAAGGGAAATACGCATTGGCGATCGTTGCGATCGCTAATAACAGTCAGCTTGGCAGAAACCAGATCCCGTTCCCATTCAGATTGCCAATGCCAAAGTAAAGGATAGGGAGGAATGCGATCGTATTCTTCCATGCGCTTGTAAATATTGCGTCGGGGTTCTTCTCCCCAAAGTTCCCACACTTTTGCAAATACATTGTCCGGATTTATAATCATGATTAAACCGGGGCCTAAATTGCGCGATCTCCGATTTTTGTTCGCTGGAGTACAAACGTTCACAAACAAACTCCGTCCGCCCAAACAATAGCGCCACTCGGAATCCGTGGGATCTGTGGGAATCTCGTCCGGCCAAGGAAAGCGATCGCGTTGGTGCAGTCCGTTCAAAACCGTATAGGCTTGTTCGGCATAATGTTCTAGAGAGTATTCTCTCTCTTCCCAAGGAAAAAAGACTACAAGAGTTAATAAAAGCGAGTCTTCTCCTGTTACGCGCGCGACTAACCCGCGTTCCTCTTCTAGATAAGAATAAACCGCCTCGAGGATGTGGTCTAGCGTCTCTGGGGTTGTTAAAGAAGGAGCGATCGCATAGCGAATCATTTCTTTTTGTTCGGCTAAAGTCCCGAAAAAACAAGGAAAATGATCTCTTCGTATGACTTTTGCAAAGGCTTCGTAACTCGTCCGAATCCAATCGGGTAATTGGCGATCGTCCAAAGCCGATTCAAGTTGAGTTCTTTTCCACAGAGGAGTTATCCCATCTGGAGATAAGCCATCGATCGTCATTAGGTTTTATTGAAGTTTTTTGGTCATAGAATCTCCAAGATTATATTTTACCACTTTAATCGCTTTTTGCCAAGTTAATTGACATTTGTCTTATCTCTCGATATTCTCTTGTCTAAACTGGGCTGAAAAAACTGGAATCTTAAATCTGGGGAATTCAATCATGAGAGTAACAATGAATACAACTAACTTTTGTGTTTCTAGTAACGATCGTCCTTGTTTTTTAATGAATGCCCCTTTTTTTGTGTCTGCTGATGTCATCAATAATCAAATTATGATGGATGTGCTGTCAGCACTCAGCCCAGACGAACAAAAAATAGATATCGATCGCGCACTCTCTCAATTTCATGAATTATACAGTTTTATTTCAAGATATGCCCTAGTTTATCTACTTCCAAGTTATCCCGGACTTCAAGATCAAACCTATGTCGCTAATTTAGGAATCGTACTTCCTCATCTCGTCGAATTAATTTTGATTCCTTTAAGCGTAAACTCCAACCTTGTTCCTTAAGGAATTGTCGAGGAATGTGTTGCTATGAAGGAACATTTCTAACCGAAGAAGATGCTGAAATTCTCCAAAATATTGCCGAACGTGAAGCATCTTTTTTTACAAGTATTGGTTTTGATTTACCGGAGCAAGTTATTATCGACTATCCCCACTATCAAAAACATGAAATGTCAACGCATGAATGGCAAGGAGTTTTAGAACATAAAGCAACAGCAGTAAAGCCAGTAAAATTCTCTTCATTTTTAGATTCTTTCCCAGAACATTTTGACGATACGGCTTGTGTTTTTCTGACCGATCTCGGTCAATGCGGCTTGCAAATTCTTGCTGAAGCGAAAGGCTTACATCCTTGGTATTATAAACCTTTTGTGTGTTGGCTTCATCCCATTGCCATCACCCCATTGACAGATAATAACGTTTTGATACAACTCCCTAATTCTAAAAATGACCCTCATCGATGGGGAAATTTTCTCGGATATACGCCCTATACTTTTTGTGGAACAACTCGCCCTCGCGGAGAAGCTGCATTTATGATCTTAAAAAAAGAGTTAAAATTTTTGGGAGAGATTGTCGATCGCGATTTTGAGAAGGAAATCAAACAAAACTGTACTGAAGAGCAAAGAAATTGAATTGCGTCTAAAATTCTGTAAGGAAACGAGAAGAAAAAATAACTTCAGATAATGCCCCTCGACCAAACCCAAACCCCTCTGATCGATACCATGAAAGCAGTTTCTCGCCAACCGCTTTCTGTTTTTTACGTTCCCGGACACAAACGAGGTCAAGGAATTTCTACTCAATTAAGGGGTTGGTTGGGAAAGGAGATATTTCGTGCCGACCTACCAGAATTACCGGAGTTTGGCAACCTATTCCCTCCCCGAGGAGTTATGCAAGAAGCGCAAGACTTGGCAGCAGAAGCATTTGGGGCAAGGCAAACGTGGTTTTTGGCCAATGGCTCCACATCTGGCATAGAAGCAGCAATTTTAGCCACCTGCGGACAGGGAGAGAAAATTATTTTACCTCGCAACGTTCATAAATCGGCAATATCGGGACTGATTCTTTCGGGTGCAATGCCGATTTTTATAGCCCCGGAATGCGATCGCAATCTTCCTACTAGCATTCCCCCCGATCGCCTCCAAGCTGCATTAAAACAGCATCCCGATGTCAAAGCCGTCATGGTCGTCTATCCCACCTATCATGGCATTTGTGGAGATTTGGAAGCGATCGCGTCTCTCGTCCATCAATACGATCTTCCCTTGTTGGTCGATGAAGCACACGGGGCGCATTTTGCTTTCCATCCCCAGTTACCCCCCTCGGCACTCTCGTTGGGGGCAGATATTGCCGTACAGTCTACCCATAAAACCCTCGGGGCGATGACGCAAGCCTCAATGTTACATTTACAAGGCGATCGCGTCTCTGGCGATCGTATTACTAACGCCTTGCGTCTGCTCCAGTCTAGCAGTCCCAATCATATTTTATTGGCCTCTTTAGATGCTGCCCGACACCAGATGGCAACCCAAGGGGAAGAATTATTAGAAACCATCTTAAACTTAGCCGAAGCAACCCGCGATCGCTTGGCTGCAATTCCCGATATTTCTGTTTTTGCACCCACCCATGCAACCCTCGATCGCACCCGAGTGGCGATCGAGGCAACAAAACTGGGGTTAACGGGTTTTGCTACCGATGAAATCTTATACGATCGGGGGGTAATCGCTGAGTTACCCGAATTGCAATATTTAACCTTTGTCCTCACCTTTGGCAATACCAAAGAAGATTGCGATCGCCTCGTGGAAGCCTACCAAATTCTCGAACAAAATCATCGCCAACCTCCCATCTCTGGTTTAGGAAACGGGGAACGGGGAACGGGGAATCGAGAAGTCTCTCTTCCTTCTCTCTCTCCTCGCGAGGCTTATTTTTCTCCGACAGAAACCGTTGCTTTCGATCGGGCATACGATCGCCTCAGTGCGGAGTTAGTCTGTCCTTATCCTCCCGGTATTCCCCTATTAATGCCGGGGGAAGCAATTTCTCCTTCCATCCTCGATCGCCTGCAACAACTGCGGACTTTAGGCAATACCATTAATATTGAAGGATGCAGCGATCCAACGCTACAAACCTTGAAAGTTATCGCCAATCCTTAAGAAAAAAGGGTGCAAATTTGCACCCTTACAATTATTCGAGATTGAAAGAGTTGGACGATCGAGAAAGATTAGGAATTTGCGATCGCGTTGCTTCCGTAAGCATCCAAGCTGTAAGCCGGAATGCGATCGCTGTAGTCGGTTTCGCGACCGGTTACGGTTTTCGCTGCGACCTCAAAACCATCAGAGTTCCAGTTCCGTTCGTGGATGGGCTTGCTTTGTTCGCCCCGGAAATATGCCTGAGTTCCTAAAGCGGCTGCGGCAACCCAACCGATGATTAAGACTGCAAATAAGATCGTCATAATGACCTCCGCGTAATTGCTTGTATAGTTTTGTAAACTTCTATGTAAACTAATGTAACGATTATTTGCATGATTGTCAAGAGGGTGATATAGAAAACTCGAAAATCCCTGCCCGTCCGGATTTTGCTGGCAGGGAAGGCGATCGCGGGAAACCTCGCAGAATTTTAGTAGGTATTTATACTCGCGATCGGAGAGAGGCGATCGACGAATTCCTCATATATAGAGATGAAAAATTGCCAGTATAATTGAAAATACTTGTTTGTATGAGGATATCTGTATGAATAAAGATGTTAAGCAATTGATAAAAATTACTGCGATATTCTTGCTCATTATTCTGGTCATAATACTCCGCGAATTTTCAATCTTCCCCTTTATACAAGGTCGCGAAATCGACATCATTTTAATTGCTATGTTTGTTATCATATTTAATCAATTCAGACAACAAAACTCAATTGATAAGCTCCAAAAAGATGCGATCCAAAAAATAACAGAATCCCAAAATTCGATTGAGAACAAAGTTGGTGCGATCGAACAGAACATCGATCGCGAAATTGCCAATACACTTAATAATTTCGATCGAACATTTTTTAAAAAGCTCCAAGATATTGACAACATCTTACAAATTTCCTTGCAAGAAAAAGCAAACTTAATTACAAATATAGATGCTACGGATATCTTTGATGGATTTATCGGAGAGTATATTGCCTTTAACGATCCCTTGCAATATGAACTTCCCCCTTCAGAAAAGAGTCAGAATAAAATTGAATTTTATGTCGGACAGTATCAAAATGAAAGATTGAAGAAAGCAACTTATTATTATCCTATTTTTAAGCATAATAATTCCCATCTGAACAATAATTGGCTCATCAAAAATATCAAAAAATTTTGGCAAACTCTCGCTCGGGATGGCAACTTAACACCAGAACAAAAACTTAAAATCAACTTTTATGTTCCCGACGAGAATTTTCAGTATTCTCCTACTTCAGAAATTACCTATTTTGTCGGAACAAAAATGACGGGACAGCAAGCCATTGTCTGCCTGCACAATGA
>JBFRWJ010000673.1:0-6634 GCA_051439525.1 Spirulina sp.
GTAGTATTGCGTTTGACATCCCCAGCAAATAAGAAACTTTCTTGTAAAATCACCCCAATATACCGTCGTAATTGCGCCTGACGCAAATCGCGAATGTCGATACCATCCACAATAATTCTGCCCTTACTGGGTTCGTAAAGGCGACAGAGGAGACGAATAATCGAACTTTTTCCAGCGCCGGTGGGTCCCACCAAAGCAACTTTTTCTCCCGGACGAATAGTAAAGTTTAAATCTTGGAGAACGTACTCATCGGGCTTGTAACCGAACCAAACATTCTCAAAGCGAATTTCTCCCGGTTTGTTCTGCGATCGCCATTCAGCCCCTTCTAAAAATTGGCTCTCTGTATTTTCACTGGGATCGCGAATTTCAATCGGTTCTTCCATTAATTCGCTAATGCGTTCGATCGCGGTAAATCCCGATTGAATCATGGTAAATTTTTCCGCAAATCGTCGCAGGGGATCGAACAAGCGTTGCGCGTATAAAATGAAGGCGGAAAGCGTCCCAAACGTTAAGGTCTCTTGCAAGACTAAAATTCCCCCCATCCACAACACCCCCGCGATCGCCACCAAAGCAATCCATTCCAAGGTGGCCGAAACTGCCGAATCGTGAAAGATGGTTTTATCGATTTCTTGGCGATACTTTTGATTGACGGAACGAAACATTTCTGAGTTAAACTGCTCTCGGCGAAAGAGCTGTACGACGTTAATCCCAGAAATATTTTCCGCGAGCATGGAATTAAGTTGGGAGAGTTCCTCTCGGGCGCGATAGTTGGCTTTGCGATATTGTTGTTGAAAAAAGACAATTAACGCCGAAACGGGAATGAGCATCAACAGTAACATTGAAGCTAATTTCCATTCCAAGGCAAAAATGGTAAAAATAATGACAATAATGTAAATAATATCGCTGAGAATACCGATCGCGCCGGTGGCAAAAACATCTCCCAAAGCTTCCACATCGCTAGTAATTCGCGTCACCAAGCGTCCGACGGGAGAGCGATCGAAAAAGCGAGAAGCGAGAGAGAGAACGTGACTAAATAAATCTTCTCGCACCCCGGCGGTAATTTCCTGTCCCACCCGTTGCACGAGGTATCCTTGTAGGGAAACAAAAGCAAGACGAACGGCAATGGTCGCTAGTAAAATTTGAATTAAAATTCCAATGCCTGCGGATAAAGAGACTCCCGTTAAAATGCCCCAAGTGTGTTCGCCTCGTAAAAGAGAGATGGCTTGTCCGATGATTAAAGGCTGAATGACCCCTGCGATGGAGACGGGGAGCAAAAGTAACATGGAAATGAGAAAGAGCTGACCATTGCGGCGAGCGTAGGGGATTAGTCGCAGAAACAGCCGCCAATCGTTGGAACGCGAGGAGGGGGAGGGAGTATCTTCAAAAGAAGTTGGCGAGGTAGTCATAGAGGCACGAGAGGCGATTGCGGGAGTAGATGGGAAAAAGACTACTTCAGATTGTATCGAATCCCCAGTAAATTTAGGCAATCGGGAACGAGCAACCCTTCGGCTCGTCCGTTGGGAAACTACGATTCCAACCTTCCATACAGAGAATTTGTTAGTATTTTTTGTGGCGAAAGATTGTAGCCTATAAGGAGGCAAGATATTGAAAGCATTTGTTGTTGGAGCAACCGGACGGACGGGCAGGCGCATCGTCCAAGTGTTAACGGAAAAAGAAATTCCCGTGGTGGCTCTCGTTCGAGATGAGGCGAAAGCGAAGGAACTTCTCCCGACAAGCGTCGAACTCGTTGTCGGAGATTTAGGGAATGGCGATCGCCTCGCTCGAGCCATGAAAGGCTGTAATGTCGTCTTGTCTGCAGCCGGAGCTATGCCCTCGTTGGATTTTACCGAGCCATTTCGGGTGGACTACTGGGGAACGAATAATTTAATTAATGCCGCTAAAATTGCCGAAATCGAACATTTCGTCCTTGTATCTTCCCTCTGTGTTTCGCAATTTTTTCATCCTTTAAACCTATTTTGGTTGGTGTTGTACTGGAAAAGTCAAGGGGAGAAAGATCTGCAAAATAGCGGTTTAACTTATACGATCGTCCGTCCGGGGGGTTTGCTCGATACGGACAATAACGAGGCGATCGTGGCGGCGGGTGCGGATACCCTCTTTAGCGGTCGAATTCCCCGCCTTAAAGTCGCGCAAGTTGCGGTTGCAGCACTCTTTGAAACTGCTTCTCACAATAAGATCGTGGAAGTCATCACCGAACCGGAGGCACGCCCTCAAGACTGGCAACAACTCTTTTCCAATGTATAGAAAGATAAAGGATGAATAGCCCTCACATTCCCCACCTGTCCCCTTACACATTTCCCACCCCCATGTCTAGATATTTTGCCAAATCTCTGGTCTCGGTTTGCGTCGCCATTGGTAGCGCGATCGCGTTGTTATTTTTGGTGTTTATTTTCCAACCGCAACCCGATCGCGGCGACAAAATCCAGCAGTCTTACGGGATCGATGGAACGCAACCTCTCGTTATGGAGGGAGGAGATCCCTATATTCGCGCTCTCATGCGCACCATTACCGCCAGCGAAGCGAATGACCCCGAACCCTATACGATTATTTATGGCGGTCGGCGCGTCACCGATCTCAGTCAGCATCCAGAATGGTGCGTTCCCATTGTTGTCGGACCCAACCAAGGCAATTGTACGACGGCAGCGGGTCGCTATCAGTTTATCAATACCACTTGGTACGAAAAAGCCGAACGCTATCACCCCAAACCTTCGGGTTTATTTTGGTGGACGACCTATAGTTTTGAACCCCAATATCAAGATGCCGTGGTTTATGAGTGGTTGAGCGATCCCAAGGCGTGGAATACCAATATTTCTCAAATGTTGCAAGACGGCAAAATTAAAGAGGTTTTACGCTTGCTTTCGGGAACGTGGACGAGTTTGGGTTATGGCATTGAAACCAACTCCATGAGCGATCGCTTGCCCGATATTTATCAAAATATGCTGAAAGAAGAGTTAGAGCAAATAGGAGAAGAAGTTAAAACGATTGGTTAATTGAAATCAAATTTGATATTACTCGCAATAATGGGGTAAAACGGGGAGTTAGAAAACCGCATTCGGGAAGCCTATCGGTTGTTGCCCCATTCTGACGATCGCGGGGACAATGCGATCGCCAAAGAACAATTCAAACCCGTTCGCTGAAAATTAATATTTCCACAGATTGAGGGCGATAAATTGACCAGTGAGGGGAATATTGGCAGTTTCAAGATTAGCGATCGCCCTCACAATTTCTCGGTACGTCATATTTTTTGAAAAATTAGCCTCTTGGTAAACCCCTAAAATTCCCGGATGGCTAGAATTAATTTGATGAAGTTCTTGATAGTCATCGCAGTTGAACGTTAAAACAAGGCGATTTTCAGTTCGGGCATAATCTAAAATAACAGGATCGGGTTGTCCCATGAGTTTGGCTTCATTAACGGTTATAACATCATGGTTTACATTCCTCAATAACCGAATTAGACGCTTATCTTGACAATCTTCATCCACAAGAATTCTTAGGCTCAATTTGAACTCCTTGTGCTTCTAAATATTGACGTTCTGCTTCTGCTTCTTGTTTTAAAAGTTCTTGATTTTGCTCGCAGTATTCAATTGCCTCATAAATCGCTTCGATGGGAAGATCCCAATTTTCTACGCCCTCTTCTGGAGTCATTTCGTTAACTTTTAAATTTATCCAGACTGTAAAGGCTTTTAGCTTTCGATTCTTAATATAGAGTTGTTTGCGCCAAGAATCAGGACGCTGTTCGAGATATTGCCATTGTGTTGTTGTTTGTTCTGACATTGTTGATTTTTTAGTGCTTCTCTTTCTAATATTATCAACCTCAAACCGGAAAATCTGTCTGCGATCGCCAAATTAAGTTAATTTCGAGGGGCGATCGCGAGGCATCGACCGAGAGGCGCGAAAACCGCATTCGGGAAGCCTATCGGTTATTGCCCCATCCTGACGATCGCGGGGACAATGCGATCGCAAGCTAACCGCCCTCCTGCTAAATTTCGCGCCACCGGACCCACTTGCAGTGCAGCATAACCTCCCATGATAAATAGTTGACTTTTTGGGAGTCGTAAACGAGCATCCAAGACGGGTAAACCCTGAATAATTTGAGTGGGATAGGTGGCGAGAACATCTGCCATGAGGGGATTTTTCGTAATATCTAAAGTAGTCCCCGTCGCACACCAAATCCGATTGGCTTGCAGGTAGGAACCGTCGCTACATTCCACCAGCCATTGTTCCTCTTGCCATTGGGCGCGAACGACCTGACAATGTTCTTCGATCTGGACTTCTCCTCGACGGGCTGCCCGTCGCAGTCGAACGACCACCTCGGGAGTCATCGATCCCCCATTACGTGCTTCTTGAATCTGTTGCCAACGGGAAAAGTTATCTGACTCGGCATGAAAAGATTTAAGATATTTTGGCCCCAACCAACCGGGCTCCGCATCAAATAATTTTTCTTGCAGCGATCGCCGGATCGATAAAATCGCGATCGCTCCCCGTCTCGCCACCCCCAAGGCCAAATGACCGCTACTCAATCCCCCCCCGATAATCAAAATCCGTTCCCCCGATCGCACATTCGCGGTGGCTAAATCCACCGAACATTCATGCACCAGCCGATCGGGGGGATGCTCTCCCGGTAGGGATTGTACCCAGTCGGGAAACTGCGGCACGCCTCCCCCCGTTGCCAAAACCACGCGACTGGCCGTGCAAGAGCGACCATCTTGCAAGACAATCTGGAAGCAAGGCCGCTCCTGTTGCAGGGGAATAATGCGGCACACTTGCCCCGGATAGACGCAAGAGTGCAAGTTCCAACGCCGTATCACTTCCGCACAAAAATCATTAAATAAGTTCGTTCCGGGCAGATCGTAAGGGGGAAATAACTCTTGGGGACGGGACTCGGCAAATCTCCGCAAGGCGTAGGGATCGGGATCGGGATGATGGACGGCAGGCGATCGAAGATGTTCGATATCTTGAGCCTGCATTTGCGATCGCCACCGACTCAACCATGTCCCGCTTTCGTCGAACACTCGCAAGGGATTCTCCTCCGGAGACGCTATGCGATCGCGCAATTTCGCCCGTTTCTGTAACAGATGCGTCACGAGAGTTAAGGCTTGGGGACCCGCTCCCACAATGGCAAGACTGAGGTGCTGGGGAAGAGAAGAGACACTCATCATTGACAAAATTAAAGTCTTTTTAACTAAAATAATAATGATAATCATTATCATAACAGGTGACTCAGAAGCCACTCAAACCCCTAATTCTGTTGTCCTTGGGAAATTCCCTCGCTTGGTGGGGTGCGATCGCTTCATGCGGTTTGACCGTTGAGATAGAGAAATTGTTGGAATTCTGCGAATGTAGTGCTAATCCCTCGCACTTCGCCAAGTTCGGTAATGGCATCATTCACACTGCCATATTTGAGTTCTAGGAGTTGCGGGAGTTTGGTTCTATCTAATTCCCCAAATCCTTCGCGAATGTATTGATCGAGAACAAAATCCAAGAATTCTTGCTGTTTTCCAGTGTATCTGGAGAAAATCAGGCTCTTATGTTTGATAACGCGCTCTCGGCGGCTAATGGTTTTTTTCGCATAGGCGATGTAGAGAAGAACGTCAAAAAGATCGCTATTTTCCCCGTCGGCAATGCGGCTGACGGCTTCTAATTGTTCGTCTCCATACCCTTTTTCCGCCAGTCCATCAAGTAAGGCTTTGCGGGTATCGGGACGACTCCACAAGGTTCTTAATTCGGCTTCATCTTGAAACAGTTCGGGCAATTCTCCATACAATTGTTCGACGAACTCGATCGCAGAAACGGGGCGACCGTCTGGAGTGCAATAAATGGTTTCAATATTATGGCGGATCTCCCGCTCTCTCCCGTCTCCTAGTTGGATTTGGATTTTTTCGGGGCGATCGGGGCGATCTTCACTATCTGGATCCCGAATGGGGCGATCGCCATCTCTAACATCAGGGCGGGGTCTGGGAACAATGGGTTCGGGTTCTCCGGGTTCGCCATCCCAGTCAGGATCGTTGAAGTGTTCGTAAGCGCGAACGAAGTCGTAAATTGTGAAATAATCTTTACCGTCGAATAGGCGCGTCCCTCGACCGATAATCTGTTTGAATTCAATGATGGAGTTGATAGGACGCATTAAGACAATATTGCGAACGTTTCGGGCATTGACTCCGGTTGAAAGTTTGCGAGAGGTGGTGAGAATGGTGGGGATGGTTTTATCGTTGTCTTGAAAAGCGCGAAGCAATCTCTCTCCTTCTTTGGCATCGTTGGCAGTGACGCGGACGCAATAATTCGGATCGTTGCTGGTTTTCACTTGGTTGATGATGTCTCGTATCATTAGGGCGTGGTCTTGGCTGGCACAGAAGACGAGGGTTTTTTCGTTCTGGTCGATTGCTTTCATAAATAGCCGAACGCGATAAACTTCTCGAGGGCGCATTTCGATCGCTCGGTTGAAGTCAGCTTCGGTATAGGTGCGATTCTCGTCTATGTTTCCGGCAGTTACAAAGTCTTCTTCGTTGTAAGCGTATTCGTCTAGGGTCGTTTGTATTTTCTTGTCATTGTAGGGGGTGAGGTAGCCATCCACGAAACCATATGCAAGGGAATAGGTGTAAACGGGTGCGCCGAAAAA
>JBFRWJ010000674.1:0-14253 GCA_051439525.1 Spirulina sp.
TTGGATTTGACAGGCTGGACATTAGAGGAAGCAACAGCAATATCAAGTGATGGTTTGAGCATTGTTGGCATCGGAGTAAACCCAGATGGTAATGAGGAAGCATGGCTCGCTCGACTCGATTCACCCTCTCAAGTTCCAGAACCTTCCAGCACAGTTGCTATTCTAACGGTAGTCGGAACGGGATTGTTCGCCACTCGCAAGCGCAAAAATGCCCACAATTAGACATCTTCTCTCCAATTGGGAAAACCCTTGGGATTCCTAAAGTCCAGAACTCTCTCAGAGTCAGCGATCGCGAATGTATTTTCTCATAAAAACTCGAAAAACTGGTCAGCTTGGTTAATTTCTTTCCCCATTAGGGATGCAGCGATTCTCCTCGGTCGCCGCTTTGCGATCGCAATCTCCGAAAGTGACAGAACAGGGCGTTAATTTCATTAAGATCGAGACAGGGATGAGGTAAAAATAAAAATGATTACTCAAAAATTATTTCACCTGCTAACTTTCAGTGTTGCTCTTTCATTGGCAAGCAGTTTCAATTCCGTGCAAGCAGCATCTTTTACAGGACTGGGTGACCTTCCGGGTGGCTCTTTCTCTAGCTACGCTGATGGAATATCAGGGGATGGTTCTACTATCGTTGGTCAAAGTTCTAGTAGTAACGGATGGGAAGCGTTTCGCTGGACGGAATCGGAAGGGACGATCGGGTTGGGTGACCTTCCCGGTGGCTCTTTCTTTAGCCAAGCTTGGGGAGTATCAGGGGATGGTTCTACTATTGTTGGTTACAGTTATAATAGTGACAATAGTAACTTGCCGGAAGCCTATCGCTGGACGGAATCGGAAGGGATGATAGAGTTGGGTGACCTTCCCGGTGGCTCTTTCTGGGACGTAGCTTCGGGAGTATCAGGGGATGGTTCGACTATCGTTGGTTTCGGTTATGGTGTGAACGGACAGGAAGCCTATCGCTGGACGGAATCGGAAGGGATGGTAGGATTGGGTGACCTTCCTGGTGACGATTTCTTGAGCCGAGCTTGGGGAGTATCAGGGGATGGTTCTATTATCGTTGGTGAAAGTTTGGGGAGTAACGGATGGGAAGCGTTTCGCTGGACGGAATCGGAAGGGATGATAGGGTTGGGGAATCTTCCCGGTGACGATTTCTATAGCGAAGTTATGGGAGTGTCAGAGGATGGTTTGACTATCGTTGGTCGCAGTCTTGGTAGTAACGGATTGGAAGCATTTCGCTGGACGGAATCGGAAGGGATGATAGGTTTGGGTGACCTTTCCGATGGCTTTTTCAATAGCAGCGCATATGGAGTATCGGGGGATGGTTCTACTATTGTTGGTTTCGGTCATGGTAGTAGCGGAGATGAAACCGCCTTCATTTGGGATGAAACTAATGGAATGCTCAACTTGCAAGATTTGTTGGTCAATGACTTGGGTTTAGATTTGACAGGCTGGCAATTGGACATAGCCACAGCAATATCAAGTGATGGTTTGAGCATTGTTGGCATTGGAGTCAACCCAGATGGTAATGGTGAAGCATGGCTCGCTCGACTCGATTCACCCTCTCAAGTTCCAGAACCTTCCAGCACAGTTGCCATTCTAGCGGTAGTGGGAACGGGATTGCTCGCTACTCGCAAGCGCAAAGGGGTAGAACTGGCGAACGTTGCATGAGGGGCAATAAGCGCAAATTTTCCAGCTTTGCAGCCTTCGGTTACTTTTCCATGGCCGATCGCCCTTGTTTGCCCAAGCGAACGACGACAAAATAGATAAAGTAGACCAGATAGGCCGCCAAGCCAATAGCAGCGAGGAAACCGAGAAAACCGGGATTGGAATTGGCGTGAAACCAGCTCCAGTAAAGAAAGGTCGGCTCGAGCCAAACGCGACAAAATGGGGTTTCGAGAGGGTTGGGAGAAAAGGCGCAAGAGAGAAAAGGAAGGAAAGCGATCGTCCCCAACAGGCAATAAATGGTAATTGCCCAACGCCAAGCCGTTAAGATTAACTTGAGCGGACTGAACTTATGGTCGTTAATTTCATCGTTTAAATCGATCCAAAACCACAAAGAGATGGGAATTAAAATTCTGGCGGCAAATCCGGTGATATAGCCAATCGACCAAGACGGAATCATTAAATACACGGTAATCATCAGGAGACTGGCAACCCGCCAATAGATAATCAGAAGTCGGATCATTGCCTCTTCTTTGCGAATTGTTGCCCAGAGTAACAAGACCAGAGGCAAAATGACGTTAAAAAGAACCGCCAATCGATAGTCCATCCAAACAAGGGGTTTAAACCAAATGTCCTGCATAACCTGTTTTGTCGCGTTGCTCAGTTTATTGTAAAGCCTCGCGATCGCAAAAAAATAACAGGAAATCCTCAAGAGCGAGGTTTCCTGTCATTCCCGTAGAAGAAAAATCGGATCGAAATCGGTTGGGTTTAGCGATTAGTCAGCAATTAGTCATCATAAATGCGGCACTCAACGGCATCGGGATTGTCATCGCAATACTTTTCTAGGGAACTTTTGGGGGGTTCTTGGCGCTGGTGGGATGCTTCAGCTTGCAATTCTTCAACCGCATCCCAAGCTGCCGCACATTCCGGGGAAGTTGCCCCTTCCGTACTGCATACCACTCTGGCTTGGTCGCGTTCCTGATCGATTTTTTCTTGAATGTTACTCATTATGCGTTGATTCCAGTGACTTTGAAAGGACAACAGACCGGCCGGTCTTAAGGTTTATCGCGATCGGGAGAGAGTTGGTCTGTTATGCTTTGAATGGAAACCTTCTCCCTCCTTATTGATATCCTAGCGAATATTCTAAACCTCTATCGATCCCGATTTTTTAAGATTTGATGAGATTTCAGCCGATGAGCGAACGAATTCAATGGGTCAATGCCCTCTCTACTCAGCCTTCTCTCGAAGCCGCGATCGCAGAAGTGGCGGCAAGGGTTCGGCAATCTTTATCAGGAAATCCCGATTTAGGGATTGTGTTTATTTCAGCGGCATATGGCAGCGAATACCCGCGTTTAGTGCCTTTACTGTTGGAGAAATTGCCGTTTCGGGTGCTGATTGGTTGCGGGGGAGGGGGAGTTATCGGCGTGGGCGATCGCGGCGAATCTCGCGAAATTGAAAGCAATCCGGCGTTGAGTTTGAGTGCGGCTTCCCTGCCGGGAGTGCAGGTTCATCCGTTCCATATTACCGGGAAAAATTTACCGGATCTCGATAGTCCCCCCAGTCGTTGGTGCGAGTTAATCGGAGTCGAACCCCAAGAGAAGCCCGATTTTATTTTGTTGGCGGATCCCTTTTCCGCACAAATTACAGACCTATTACAAGGGTTGGATTTTGCGTATCCGAGTGCGGTCAAGGTGGGAGGGTTGGCCAGTAGTGGGGCAATGGCAGGGCAAAGCGGTTTGTTTTATCATTGCTCCGAGACTTCAGAATCATCCCTCTATCGCGACGGAACCGTTGGGGTTGCCCTGAGTGGTGAAATTACGGTTAAGGCGATTGTCGCTCAAGGGTGTCGTCCCATCGGTCAAACTTATCAAGTAACCCAAGGGCAACGCAATGTTATTTTACAAATTGCTGAATTCGGTCAAACCGCCACGGAAGGAGAAGCGCAACCGACTTTAACGGCTTTGCGGAATTTATTGAAAAATTTGGATGAGAGCGATCGCGAGTTAGCGCAGCATTCTTTGTTTGTGGGACTGGCTCGGGATGAGTTTAAGCTCGATCTCAACCAAGGGGATTTTTTGATTCGCAATCTCATCGGGGTGGATCCCAATGTCGGTGCCGTGGCGATCGGCGATCGCGTGCGTCCGGGTCAGCGCCTTCGTTTCCATTTACGGGATGCGCGGACTTCTGAGGAAGATCTCGAGGTGCTTTTGCGCCGCTATCAACGAGAACAGTCGAATCCTGAAGGAGCGATCGGTGCTTTAATGTTTTCCTGTTTGGGTCGAGGAGAAGGGTTGTACGGTCAACCTAATTTTGATTCTCGACTGTTTCAGCGCTATTTGGGAAATATTCCTTTGGGTGGATTCTTCTGCAATGGTGAAATCGGCCCAGTGGGAGGCAGTACCTTTTTACACGGCTATACCTCGGTGTTTGCGATTTTTTATTAGATGCCGATCGGAGGGTTGTCGCGATCGCGTTTTTGAGAAGTTCGAGGATTCTCTCTATTGTTTTTAAAGTTCAACACCTTAAGCCAATTAATACCTCGGTTGCCAGTATCATGACATTACATTTTCCATGTCATCTCTTCACCGGCTCGCAACGGCACCAGTCCAGAGTCGGGAAATGGCACTTCATCAGGAATGCGCCACGTTGTTTTGGTCAAAGTAATCTGGCCCGTATTGCGCGGCAGTTGATAGAAATCTGGCCCATGAAAGCTCGCGAATCCTTCCAGTTTATCCAGAGCACCAACACTCTCAAACGCTTCTGCATACAACTCCATAGCATGCAAAGCCGAATAGCACCCAGCACAACCACAGGAAGTTTCTTTGCGATTGCGAGCATGGGGAGCGCTATCAGTACCCAGAAAAAACTTCGGATTGCCAGATGTAGCCGCTTGCAGGAGGGCTTGACGATGCTTCTCGCGCTTCAAAATGGGCAGGCAATAAAAATGGGGACGAATACCACCTTGGAATATACTGTTGCGGTTTAACAAGAGATGTTGTGGCGTGATTGTTGCCGCGATGTTGTCGGCAGATCCAACAAACTTCGCACCATCTTCGGTAGTAATGTGCTCCAGCACCACCCGCAGTTTGGGAAATCGCGCTCTGAGGGGAATCAAATCTTTCTCGATAAAGACCTTTTCGCGATCGAACACATCAACCTCTTTATCGGTCACTTCTCCATGTAGCAATAAAGGCAGATCGACTTCCTGCATCGCTGCAAAAACGCGATCGCACTTCCGAATATCCGTCACGCCAGAGTCCGAATTCGTGGTGGCACCAGCAGGGTAATACTTAACTGCTTTAACAAACTGAGATGCCTTGGCTGCGATAATTTCTTCAGGGCTTGTATTGTCGGTAAGGTAGAGCGTCATCAGTGGCTCAAAGGGTTCGCCAGTGGGAATGGCGGCACGAATACGATCGCGATAGGCTGCAGCATCAGCAACAGTACGCACCGGAGGCTTCAAATTGGGCATGACGATCGCACGGGCAAACTGGCGTACTGTATGGGGTAAAACCGCTTTTAGAGCTTCACCATCGCGTAGATGCAGATGCCAGTCGTCGGGTCGGGTGATAGTAAGACTTTCCATATAGCAATTATAGAGCATCGGGCAACATTGCATATATAGTGTTTTCTTTGATTATATTTAAGCAAGATACGCTACTAATAGCGTCTATTGGCTTTACTTGCAGTCAGTATTTTGAGGCTTCTTTTCCAGAAAATTCCCACAATCTGCCCGCCAAAACCCGTGTAAATTTTCTTGATGCTTTATTCCACTTAAATTTATAAAATTTTTTTGATAAAGTCGTTCTCAAATAAGTACCCTCGTTCTAAAATAAGAACAGACTGATTAAGAGGTCAAAATCTTTTAATCGCGTCAATATTCATCGAGCTAAAAACATTATGGAAAAGATGGAAAAATTGACACCAGCCCAAAAAGAATTGTATGACTGGCTGGTGGAATACATTCGCACAGAACAGCACGCTCCCTCCATTCGTCAAATGATGCGAGCGATGAACTTAAAATCCCCCGCCCCCATTCAAAGCCGTTTGGAGCGCTTGCGGAATAAAAAGTACATCGATTGGACGGAAGGAAAAGCGCGGACGATTCGCATTCTTTATCCGCCGAAAAAACGGGGATTGCAAATCGAAGGCGCGATCGCGGCGGGGGGATTAGTCGAACCCTTTGCTGACGATAAGGAACAACTGGACATCACCGCAATCCTGCACCGCCCCAACTGCTTTGCCTTGCGGGTTACGGGGGATAGCATGATCGAGGACATGATTCGAGAGGGCGATTTTGTCGTCATGCAAAAACCCCACGCCAATGAACTGCCCAGAAATGGCGAAATCGTTGCCGCTCGCGTGGATGGATCCGGCACCACCTTAAAGCGGTTTTACAAGTTTGCCGATCGCGTGACCTTAAAGCCGTCTAATCCTGACTTCAATCCCATTGAAGTCGATGCGGATAAAGTGGAAATTCAAGGGGTTCTCATTGCTGTCTGGCGCGATTTCATCAATAAGCGTCAGAATCATTAAATTCAACAATTTTTGAATTTTGAATTCAAAAAATGGTCAAAATCCTCCCCAATGGAGGGTTTTGCCTTATTTGACCGTTTTATCCGGCAGGGGGCGAGTCAGCTTCTTCTCTTCGCGATCGTTCCTTTGCGCCAATAATTGTTCTTCCAGAGCAGCGATGCGATTGTAAGCGGCCGTCACTTGTGCTGTCAGCCGTCGAATTTGCAGGTCGGGAGAAAGCGATCGCTCTTTGGTATTGTAGTCAAGCAGACGATCTAAGTGGTGTTCGTCGGTCAAGACGTCTTTGTGGGTTTCGTCCGAGGTTATGGTGCGAGTAGAGGCAGAAACTTTCTGGGAGTCCGGGATCTCGAGTCCATCTCGAGAGGAGGACAAAGAGGATGGATGCTCCTTCCTTGGCGCTACACCATCGGGATCTTGCTGTGCCAGCAGCAGATTAAGCTGATGAGCCATTGTTTCCACAAGTTGGTAAAGCGCGTCAACTTTGTCGTTCAGCACATTGAGTTGATTTTGTAGTTTTTCCATAATCGTTACTGCTTTAGCAATTTATTTATTCCCATGCTATTGCTTGTTGTTGCGTCATCCGTGAGGATTCCTGATTCATTTAACTTTTGGGGCAAGCCATTGCGATCGCGGGGCAGATTCTAATCCAAAGTGGGAGAAAAAGTGTTGTTAATGCCCGTCGCAATCGACGCAAATACTAGAGAAAGATCGTCTTTTTCATCGGTCAGGGGTAAAGGTTTGCCAATATCGCCTCTCTGACAAATTTTTGCATCGATGGGAACTTGTCCTAACAGAGTGACGGCGAGTTCCCGAGCCATCTGCTCGCCCCCCCCTTGGCCGAAGATTGAAGTGCGTTCCCCGCAGCAGCCACAGACTAGATAGCTCATATTTTCCACCAAGCCTAACACGGGGACTCCTACCCGTCGGAACATGTGAATGCTGCGGCGCACGTCCGAGACAGCGACCTGCTGCGGGGTTGTCACCATCACTACACCACAAATGGGACTTTCTTGAATAATCGTAATCTGGGCATCGCCCGTACCCGGGGGCAGATCGATCAACAGATAATCTAACTCGCCCCACTCTACATCTCTACCTCGGCTTGACCCAACCCCAACATTTGCGGCACGTTGGGACCGTAAATATCCGCATCGAGCAAGCCCACCTTAGCCCCCGTCTTAGCGAGGGCTGCGGCTAAATTCACGGCGACGGTAGATTTCCCCACGCCCCCTTTACCGCTTGACACGGCGAGAGTCGTCCGCACTCCCGGAATCGTACAAAGTTGAATGTAGGCTTTCTTACACCACGTTAATTCTCCCAAGGCCAATTGAACTCGCTCTTTGAGTGCCTGTTGATGAGCGCCGACATACAGCCGCAGGTCAACGTAATCATCCACCAAGCGCAGGTTGCGAACCATCCCCAAATCAACAATATTGTTGTTCAGAGTCGGTTCGAGTACCTGTTTCAAACAGCGAATCGTCTCTTGCTTGCGGGCTTCCATCACAGGATCGACGGCGATCGCATCCGGTGCGTTGTCGGGGTTGCGAACAAAGGGAGAATCGGGATTAGACATTGGAGGGTTCTGCCATTCGATCTTGGATATTTTGGATGGCCCGTTGAGCAAAGATTTGCACGTCTCTATCCGGAGCGTCTAGAGTTTGTTGTAGGGCGGGGAGTGCATCCGGGTTGCCGATATTCCCTAGGACAATGGCAGCATCCCGGCGCACGTCGGAATATTCATCGGACAGCGCCTTAATTAAGTGAGAGATGGCATCGTCGTTGGCGACCTTTTGTAAGGCGCGAGCCGTAAACTTGCTAACCTGCCAGTGTTCGTCCGCTAAGGCTTGGATTAGGGCGGGAATCGCTGCCTCTGTTGCTTGTAAATCGAGGGATTGAGCGGCATTGCGGCGGACTTGCCAATCGGAGTCGGTGGCGATCGCATCGCAGAGCATGGGGACGACAGCCTCATCACTCAAATGTCCGAGGGTCAAAATCGCCGACCGACGAACCTCATCGTTGCTATCTTTAGCCAAAGCGAGAGCGGGCTCGCACCGCACCACCTGATTGAGATAGCGCAGGGTTACGATCGCCTGTTCATGTATCGAAAGACACCATTTGCTAATTCATTTATTTTATACGTTCATAAAAACCTGAAATATCGCGCCAATGAGATCGTCATTGGGATGAATTTGATAGCGATCGCGCCTCTTGTTTCCGTTCGATAGGTTATAAATATTGTGAATAACAAAGCAGATTCTGGATTGTATTGATGATTGACCGCAATATCTCACTTTCGCCCTCCATCGCCAGTTTGCTCGCACTCTTTACTCCCAAGCACGGGAGTTAGTTAAATATGGTAGAAATTGAATTATCGGTATTATCTCGTCAATGTCTCAATCGCCGTATTCCCGATTTAGAGACCATGAAGCGAGAAACTGCGGCTTGGGAGTAAGAACGAACGCAATCTTTTGTTCTGCTTTTTGAGCAGCAATTAATTTGGTGACTCCAAAATCTACAAAAAGTTCTCTAACTCCCCATTTTAATGGATCGCCATTCGAGAGACAAAAAGCGATCGCTCCCTCGATAATCTATTGCCAAGATATGCGATCGCCCTTAGATTGTAGAGTAGGAAGGACCAAAAATAAAGATGGAGGATTGTTGCCACATTATCTGCCTACTCTACTGCGATCGCTGCTCGATTAGAAATCCAAGTCTGGAAATGAAGGTGGGGGCGGGTGGAAGAGACAAATAAATATTCACCAGAGCAGGAATGGTTTAACATTGAATAACGACACTCTATCCTTTAAGGATTGGTTGCACTGGGAGTATTGCTAGTGGTTGGTTGCCTAATATTTTGTTTGCATACCGTCAGCAATATCCCGAGATCGAGCTGCAATGTTTCTCCTATGATACGGTGCGATCGCTGCATCAAGCCATTACGGTCGGAGAAGTCGAGATCGGGTTTTCCGAGACAGAACTTCGCTCTTTTGATGAAATTGAATCTCTGCCAGTCGATAGCTTCCAATATTTTTTAATGGTAGCTGCCGATCATCGTTTAGCATCTTGCCAATGGCTCAGTCTGAAGGAATTAACCTCAGAAGTTTGGGTATTTCCTGCGGCAGAAACATCGGAGCGATTCGCCTTAGAAACTCGACTTTCAGAACTTGGGATGCAGCTTGCAGATTTTCCCATCAAGAAATCGTGCGGGATTCAAGTTTAATGAGTACCTTCTTGATTCGGGGACATTATCTCGGCTTTGCATCGGGTTTGCAATTGCAAATCGAAAGACAGGCAAAACTCCTCGTCGCAATTCCCCTACAAGAATTTGCGCTAGATTTCAGATTGTTTATGTTGATGCCCAAACAAATCTCTAAATTAGTAGCTCATCGCCATCAGCAGAAACGCAGTTTTAAGGCTCTACCAACAGACCCCTTACAACAATTCATTCATCTCGTTTCCGAACCAAATCGAGGTAAGGATTTAGAGCGGAAAATGCCATCTCCAACTATTCGGAAATCTCTCTCAACCTTATTCTCAGACCCTGCGAAAACCGTTCATTTGCGATCGCCAACGCTCTTGCTGCGTCGATCGTCTTCAGCTTCACCCGAGATCTTGACCCTCGCGATCGGAACCCAAAATAAAACTATTCAAACCGTAACGGCTGGGATTATCATCCAACAACTGGGACTGCTCGAACATTATTTACCCCGGGAAGGTCGCTACCGTCAAACCGAATATCAAATTCAATGGCACGATTTTACATCCGGCGCTCCCATTGTTGCCGGGTTACAATCCCAGCAGTTAGATATCGGTATTTTGGAAGATTATCCTTTGTTACTGAGCGGTGTGCCTGCTACTGACTCACTAAATATTCTAGAAAAAACTCGATTAATTAGCTTTGTTGCCAGCAATCCCGACGGTACTGGCAATAGCATTATCGTTCCCGAGCGATCGCCCCTCAAAAATCTCGGCGATCTGTACGGTCGGGTCATTGCCGTTCCCTTTGCCTCCTCAGCTCATGGTATGATGATGCGAACCCTCTCCCGGGCCAATCTCTTGCAAGATGTGACTCTCTCTTCTATTGAAAATCTTAACCTTCGTCGCCTCACCCCTCACAAACTTCAAACCGATGGCTATACTTATTTTTCTCCCCTGCATGAAATTGCCAGCCATCGCGGACGGTTTCGCCGCTTACCCGATGATAACTTAAATAAATTACCAACTTTCATGGTATTTTTGTGCGAGAGAGATTTGCCGAGGAGCATCCCGACATTGCGATCGCTTATCTCAAAGCCCTCATTGCCGCTCAATATTGGTATGTTACTACCCCGAGATCTCTTTCTCTCTTAAGCCATTGGGTGGGACTCGACCCCGAAATTATAGCTAAAACCCTCGGCGATCGGCGATCGGGTGCATCGGGACTCTTTTTCCCGGAAACCCAAATTCGCAGCGATTGGATTAAGGAACACATTCAGCAACTCGCTCCCATTACCGACAATGAATCTATTGGAGAACTCGATCTCGATACTTGGATACAAGCAGACTTGTTAAAAATAGCATTATCTTCTCTTTGATACCAAATCCGCACTTAGATTATTCTAAGAAAGGCGATCTCTTTTCCAATCTCAGTAGGAAAATTATCACTTAAACGATTCTGGATTCAGGTTCGCTCAGTCTGGTATCTGAAGGAAAATTTGAGTACAATAGAGCAAATAACACGAAGCCAACAGATTGAGAACTGTAGGTTGGAGATGTAACCCGATGACAACATTGAACAATTTTCCTCAAGAGGATATCGAATATCCCGAACCGAAAGGACCCTTGGCAGCTTCTCTCAAACATTACGGTAGAACAAGAGAAGAGCAAATTAAGATCAATCAAGTAGGAATTGAAATGCTTCGTGCTTGGCGAGAGAAAAAGCTAACAGAAGAGCAGCTAGAAGAAGAACGGAGAACATGGGAAATGGTAAAAAAAATTATTGATGACAATCGCGATCGCAAGTTGTTTTCATAATTTATGATCGTTTTTCTCGATACAAATATTTTGGGAAAGTTATCAAATCCCAATCAATTACAAGAAGCACTTGAATGTCAGTCATGGTGTGAGAGACTGCTTGCAAGGGGAGTTTATTTTGTTTCTTCTGAATTATGTTTTTATGAGTTACAGCGAAGTTTGATTTTGGCTGTAAAAGCAGGAGGAACGTCAAAAGGAATCGAAAAATTAAAATTGCTTGGTAATTTTATTGATTTTCTTGATGTCGATCGCAATGTTGCAGAGTTGGCGGCTGAAATTTGGGCAGAAGCGCGTTTGCAGGGTCAACCGACAGCAGATGAAAAAAATATTGATATCGATATGATTATTGTAGCGCATTGGCGGTTATTAACTGAGAGTTTTCCGGGACGTTATGTTGTCATTAGTACAACTAATATGCGACATTTGCAATTGTTTGCAGAGGCAGAAGAATGGCAAAATATTACTTATTGAAAAAGCGATCGCAGTTTATTTGGGAAGGTATGCGATCGCAGTTAGGATGAGTTTGTTATAATCTGAATGTTACTCGATCGCATTTGAGTTCGATGCACTCTCTCATTATTGCGGTGTCATGAGATTCAAAACTTACTATTTCGTTTGGTCTGTCATCTTGTTTCTTACAGAGTTGTATATTGCGCTTTATATCGATGATGATTTTATTCGTCCCTATGTGGGCGATATTTTGGTCGTTATTTTAATTTATTCGCTTGTGAGAACTTTCTTTAAGGTTGCCATCTTAACGACCGCAACAGGTGTTCTTATCTTTTCATTTGGAGTTGAGATTCTTCAGTATTTTAAGATTGTGGAGCTTTTGGGTTTAGAATCCTCCGCGATCGCGAGAACAGTAATTGGGACAACCTTTGTTTGGGAAGACCTCATCGCCTACACTGTAGGATTTGTGTTGCTGCTTTGTTTTGAAAAATCCCTTGGAGTCCACAAGAAAGAGTGGCATTCAGTCACCCGATCGCTGTAGAGCATAAGGCCAATATCGAGCCGATAGGAGTGCGAAGGATACTTTAATCTAAGAGCCCGTTTCGGCATGAGGTTAGAAAAAGCGGTCAACTACACACAGTAGGTAGATAAAGCATAAGCGATCGAGTCCCAAAACTAACAGCAAATTTCATAAAAGTTAACAGTGAGCTAACAGATAATATTTGGTTCTCAGAGAGTGTTCGTAAACAAATGTAACAGACTGAAAACGCTTGACTATTCATACCAATTCTATGTAAAACTTCACTTAATCAAAGAGCGTAAAACCTTGCTGCATGGGGATTCATTGAATGCAATCTCACTTGGGATTGGTATCACCACCACTCTCTATGTAACGCCGTAAGGATATTGTCATACCCGGAGCCATGCCCGGCATAGCGGGCGGATTGACTATTGGCATGGGAAATGCTTGGTTTTGTTTGGTCACCGCCGAGATTTTGGCAGGTCGGTATGGGGTGGGCTACATTACTTGGGAATCTTATGTCACCTCAAATTATCCCCCGATTGTCATGGGGATGCTAATGATTGGTCTGATGGGCGCTCTCAGCTCTTGGGCAGTCGGACGCGGGACAAAGGCGTTAATGCCTTGGCGCGTCATGCAAAAACCTAACAATAGAGAGTGAGGGTTAGCCATTGATTTTAATCAATGGTCGCACTTCGGCATCGCTCAGTGACACGAACGAGACGGGTTTTAACAAGGTGCTGAGGGCGGAATCATTTCCGCCCTTTAAAAGCGCCGCCCGTTATTATCAACAAGCCAATTTCATTGTTTTAGTAATAAAAACAGTTTTTGTGCTATTATAAATAACAAGGAGGTGATGTAAATTGTATGGATGTCAGCAACATTTAATCAAAGAATCTCCCGATGTGATGGCAGTTCTTGAATATATCTGTTCGGAAGCCAATAAGTTAAGCAACTGTGGGATTTACTATTGCCGTCAAATGCTATTCAAAGCTGGAAGATTTCTAACAAGAGGAGAACTGGATAAAGAGCTAAAAAGCAACATTCACTTTAAAGCAATGCGGTCAGCTTGCGCTCAACAGACATTGCATAGCGTGATTGAGTCTTTCAAGTCCTACAAAGAACTATTAAAACTATATAGGGAGGAAAAATTACACTTTCGACCCAAACCACCATCTTACCGAAAAAAAGGGGGGATGGCAGTTGTAAGTTATCCGGCTCGATGGGTTAAATTGATTGATGGACAATTAAAATTTTCCCTCGGAAATCAGGTTAAAGCATGGTTTGGGATTGACCATTTTCTCTTGCCCATGCCTTCAAATCTGAATTTTAACTCAATCAATGAGTATCGTATTTTACCTCGAAATGGATGTTTTTATATTGAGTTTGTCTACAAGCAACCGGAAATTGAAACCCACCCCCTAACCCTCTCCCGGGAGGAGGAACTAAAGGGGGTGGGTAATGTCTTGGGAATTGACCCCGGATTAAATAACTGGATTACTGGAATATCCAATACCGGAAAATTCTTCATAATTGATGGAAAAAAGGTCAAATCTCAGAATCAGTGGTACAACAAGCAAGTTGCTAAAATCAAGACAGGAAAGCCTCAAGGATACTGGGATGATGAACTCGCAGCGATAACGGAAAAACGTAACCGTCTGTGTTGGTGCGCGTTCCCTAGGCGAATGCGATTCGCCGGGGTCGCACCGCAAATGAGAGATAACATCAATAAAGCTGCGAGATTTGTTATTAATTGGTGTCTTGCTAATAACATCAGTAATGTTGTTTTTGGCTGGAATCAATTCAATAAAGATGGGATCAATATTGGCAAAAAGAACAACCAAGAGTTTGTCCAAATTCCTACAGCTAGGCTCAAAGAGAGAATTGCACAACTTTGCCAGCAGTACAGGATTAACTTTGTCGAGACAGAAGAGAGTTACACCAGTCAAGCCAGTTTTCTAGATGATGATTTTCTGCCTAAATACGGTGAAAAACTCGGCGCTGGTCCTCGGAATCTAAGTCCGAGTAAGGAAGCGTCGAGTCATAGACCCGAGCGATGGGAAGCATCAGGAAAG
>JBFRWJ010000675.1:0-3032 GCA_051439525.1 Spirulina sp.
CTCGTTATTATCCCATAGCGAGATTTAAATTAATGCGTATATTCGCGGGTGGCGTTCGAGAACTTAACTCTCCCAAACTCCCCAACAGAGCTTATTAGCAATAAGTCCTGTTTAATGACAATTAATAAGGGGAAAACGAGCTTTCCAAAATTGGTGGTTTAGTTCTCGATCGCTTGAACAAAAGATCCCGTGAAAAGTCAGATCGTCCCCCTATTGAATAGGTTTAGATGAAACGAATCGCACTCACAGAGTTCTCCCGAACCCGCAGACTACCCGAAAACCGTAAGCGTCGTAGCGGACGACGCGGCGGAAGTTGAGGAGGTGAGCAGCGGAACGGCAGAGATTAGGATCGGCGAACCAGGAACCGCCCCGCAGTAAAGAATACGACTCATTTTCGTCATTATTGTCAGAATATGACTTATTTTCATCGTTAATATTTTCCCCTTCATTACTATCAAGCCAAGCACTCCCATCAGTGGGCGCATCTTCGTAATTATAATGCCAGTCGTCCGCACACCATTCCCACACATTTCCGTTCATATCGTATAAACCAAAGGCATTAGGGGGAAATTGACCGACAGGAGTGGTTTTTTTGCTTTCTTCTCCTTTTGGTTCATCCGCATAAGTCCTTGAGGCATCGTAATTAGCTAACTTTCCGGTGATAGTCTCTCCAAAGTAAAAAGGTGGATAGGATTCTCCAATTTCTCGGTTGAGTGGTTCTGTGACACCTCGACAAGCATATTCCCATTCCGCTTCCGAAGGTAGTCTATAGTCCCTTCTCGTTAGCTTAGAAAGTCGCTGACAAAACTCTACAGCTTCATACCAATTTACTGTTTCTACGGGGCGGTTATCCCCTTTGAATTTTGAGGGATCTAGCTCTAAGTCGATTTCTACTTTCAATTCTGTTCGAGAGGCGATCGCTTGCCATTGTGCTTGAGTTACAGGATATTTCCCCATAAAGAAAGGAGAGACAGTGACTTGATGTTGGGGACGTTCTCGATCATAGCCTTCATTTTCACGGGAACCCATTGTAAATGTTCCGCCTGGAATGGCGACCATTTCTAGTCCAACGCTATCTGTAAGGGTTTCGTTGAAGTAAGAGGCGGTATGGGTTTTAGTTTTGATAGTTTCCCCGCGTCGGTTAACGGTAGGGCTTTTAAATTCAAAGACTTGTAAGTCAAGTCCTTTTTTAAAACCCAGATATTTCTGATATTTCTGGCTCAGATTATAACTAATAGTTTCTCTGCTCGTACCTAAATCAGTGATGCTCAGAAAACCGAGTAAACGCAAGTTTTCCAACCTTCGATAAGTGTCTTCGGGATGGTTGAATCGGACAGCAGCATCTGCGAGGGATGTATCTTGCTTTAATTCACTTCTCTGCTTAATCAAGTCAAGAAGGTCTCTCTGACCGGGAGGGAGCTGCTGTAATCTCTCGTCAAATTCATCGCCATCAGGGGGCGGGTATCGCCTGGGGGAGTTTTGGTTGAGGTAGCTCGGAGAAAGGTCATATCTGACTGTTCCGGCTCCCTTTCCTGAAGCGGTCATGACAAGTACATCTAAAAGGCGCAGGTTTTCTAAGAGGTAGAAAGTGCCATCGTCTCCCTTGGGCTTATTCCATAAACTACTCACATCTTCTTCAGAGGTATCCCTACTTTCCAAATTTCTCTTGCTAATAAACTCAAGAACTGAATCCAAATCCTCTGCTGATTCGTAGGGGAGAAGTTCGAGCAGTTTAACTCGATTGAAAATCTTTCTGAGGTAGTTAATAAAATCTTGTTCCGCCCCCTCGTTCCTAACTTTATTCTTATCATAAAATCCATCTGCATATCTAAGAAATTCCTTGTTTCTAGATGTGTTATATGAAAAACCAATGATAGGTAGATAACGAGAAATATTCAGCTCATCTCTCAATAACCTAACAATGTCAATTCCATTGACTCCTTTACCTTGATAGCGGCTGTTAGGTAAATGATCGTTGATTAAAATCAAATCAATGTCGTCCGATTGAGCCAAATCAATTACTTCGTTAACATCTTCAGTTCCTCTAACTATAATGCCATAATGGGAAGATAACAATTCCGATACTTCTTCGACAATTGCTGATTTGTCCTCGACTAACAAAATAGTCTTTAATTTCTTCTTCTTCTCGCTTGTTTCTGGTTCAAAAACAATGGTGGCAACTTCAGCTTCAAATTCAAATGATTCAAGTGAAGATAAATTTGCCTCAGTTCGTGACCATAAGTCTTGTCGGGAAAAAAGGTAAGGTCTAATTCTTTGTTCTTGGCTAGGCAAATATTGGGGTAAATGTCCTTGGGGAGCCTCAAGACTAAACGTATGTTCATCCCAAAGTAGCCAATAATCTCTATTTCTAATGTACCAACCAACTCTGTTTCCAAATTGCTTGTAAATTTCATCATCTTTTTGCCCAGGTTGACCTCCGACGCTTAACCAGATTTGTTTTTGCACACTAAATCCAAAGTGTCCTCGACTAGATTCAACCCAAAGTCGGTCAAGGATTTGTAAAGCATCAGAAGGTAATTGTTGCAGATCGACTGCCTCTAACCAACCTCTTTGTTCCCGATTAGTGGCTTTTAACATGATATTTGCAGTTTCTAGATCGGCTTCTTTCCATTGCTGAGCGGCCAGTAAATTTTCCAGATGAGTATAATCAATCTTGTTTTTCTCCCGTTTGCGTGTTGCCACTGCTGCACGGAGTTCTTGCGCTCGACTGGCATATTCCCCCCCCCAAGTCATGAGAACTGCCGCCTCAACCTCGGCAAAGTAGAGATCCCGATCCGCAGCCGTATCTTCGATAGAACCCGTTGGGTTGGGAATGAGCGCCTGAAAATCTCGGGGGCTGCCATAGTGTTGCTGGATAAAATCCCCAATTTTTCGCCAAATTTCAGCCGTGCGTTGAACTGGACTATTTTCCAGCAGTAACTCACGAATTCCCTCTCGAAACTCATACCAAGTTTCTGGAACAGTCGCCTCTGCTGGTCCCAAGGGAGACCGTTGGAGGAGACCACTAAAAA
>JBFRWJ010000676.1:0-8715 GCA_051439525.1 Spirulina sp.
GATGGCGAAAGTTCCAACGGCACACTGAGAACGCCAGTTGTTCTGGGAATGCTACGGAGTCTCCGTAGCTAAGGGAATCCCCAACCATAATCTTTGATTGGGTTGGGGAGCGTTCAAACACATCGGGTAGGGTTAAGTCATTCGTTCCCGCTCCCGTCCCGGCCCGAATAATAATATCCTCGGGATCGAGGAGCAGGGTACCCATTTGTCCGCGATCGCTCCCCAAGTCCGCTTCCCCCTCATAAATTAAACTCGATTTGCCGGAAATTTCCACAAATCCCCCGTTCCCTCCTTCTTGTCCTCCACGAGCGCTCACTTTCCCAGCAAAAGCGGTCAATTCATCCGACCAAACAATAATATTCCCCCCTTCTCCTCGTCCCCACCCATCGGCACGAATGCGGGTCTCTTCGTCAATATAGGTTCTTTGGGCGCGGGGCAAAAGTCCCTCCCCCCGGCGATCGCCACCAATTCTCACATTTCCTCCCCCACTCCATCCGGACGCATCGAGAAGGGCATCGAGAAGGGCAACGCGATCGCCGAGAATATTAATTTCAGAAGGCGCAATTGCCCCAGTATCGTGTCTTGTCGAAACAGTACCGGAAATTTGACTCGTTCCCGGCACAATGGAGGTCACATTCTCGAATTCCTCGGGGGAACCTGTCAGTAAAGCGGGAAGATCGAGGGGATTTAAGGGCATAATTTGCCCCTTGGCATCTCGAGGGGGTTCGATTTCTAAACTCAGTAAACTTCCGGGTTGAGAGAGGCGAATTAAACGGGTTTCGGGAATGGCTGCAACGGTAATATTGCCCCCCGGTGCCATTAATTCTCCCGTTGAAACAATCGTGCCGCCTAACAACATCAAACGCCGACCTGTCGATACGGCCAAGGTTCCGTGATTGACGATCGCGGCGGGAGTTTCTGCGTCGAATGCGAAGAGAAATGGCGTTCCCGTTAGCTGAGAATAGTTGTTCTTTCCCCCTGCTTCAAACCAGCGATCGCCACCAAAACCGATGGCAGTTGCTGTCGTCGCAAAAAAGTCTCCCGATACATTTAAACGCGTGTTTTCCCCGAAGAGAATTCCGGCAGGATTCATTAAGTAAAGATTGGCATGACTGCCGCTAATTTGTAGAGTTCCGTCCAGAAAAGAAGGATTGCCACCGATAACGCGAGCGAGAACATTCTCAATATTAGAATCGATCCAGAAATTCCCCGTTTCTCCGGCATCGAGTCCCAATTCTAAGAAACTGTGAAATAAATTCATTCCCCCGGGAGTGCCGCCAGAAATATGATAAGTATTCCCCTCGCGGATAATCTTTGTTCCCGTTCCATCGATCGCCGGAATAATCGATTGAGAGAAAACAGCAGGAGCGGCGATCGCGATCCAACCCAGTCCGTAACAACCCAAATGCCAAAATTTTTTCCACATTATTTTGGTTGACATGAGAGAAAAATAAACGAGTCCAATCGAATGGGAAAATTGGTCTTCTTCGTCTCTCAAATTTTAAACGCGGTATGGAAAAGAATTGTTTAAGAATTCTTTATTTTTCCCGATCGCTTTTTAATGATAAAAGAGAGTAAAAAGGCAAAGATAAAAAGTTTCCGTCCATTCTACTGTCGCCCCATAGGTATCCCCTGTATGTCCTCCCAGTTGGCGATCGAACCAATACCCGATCGCGATCGCGAGAAACAATCCCGCGATTGCCATTCCCAAGGCAATCGTCTCTCGTTCTCCCGAGCAATATAGGTGCAAGAAACTCACTCCGACGAGTAACACAAAACCGCCGAGGACATCTTGCGGCCAGCGCAGATTTTTCTGATGAAATGCTCCTTTTCCCTCGGGCTTGAGATAGGGATAAAGGGCGATCGCGACGACTTGGCCCCAACGTCCCCAGCCGGCAGCTAACATTAAACCCCAAACGCGAAAGGCAGAAATTTCACTTAAAGCTAGAGTTTTGAGAGAAAAAATAACAATTGCCGCCATCACCCCAAATGCGCCACTCCGACTATCCTGCATGACCTGCAAGCGGCGATCGCGATCGGTGACGGCCAATCCATCAGCCGCATCCATTGCCCCATCGAGATGCAATCCCCCTGTTAAGAAAATCCATAAAGCCACAATGAATCCACTGCGAGGTAGAACTGGCATACTCAAGACCTGCAAAACCCAGTCGATTCCTCCGATCGACAGGCCGAGAAACAAGCCGATCGCCGGAGCAAAACGGGCAATGCGATCGAACTGTAACTCCCGAATCCTCGGCAAAGGCAGGCAAGTATAAAAAATGATCGCCGCCAAAAAAGACCGCCAAAACAAAAATAACCATTTTAAGACGTAAAGGGGTTTCAATTGTTTCATCTCCTGTTAAACTGAAAATGAGACAGTTGAAAAATATTGAGCTAACATTGGGTTAAAGGTCAGTAGAGAGGTCAGAAAAATTGACCTCCATAATGGTCGAGCCTCCCAAATAGGTTAGGGTGTTATTGGCAGATAACATTCCGAGAGCCATCTCGCGATCGATATCTAAGCGAAATTAGCGATCGATCTTCAACTGCTCGAGCAAATGCTCAATATTGTTTTCAAGCAGTACTTTGAAGGTAACGGTTGGAAACGAATTCGGGATCAATTGCTTCAGCCCATGTTGTTATGACATGGAACGATGACATATTCCCATGAAATCCTCGCATAAATGGCTTGTTTCCCATGAGTCACAATTCCCTCCCCCAATCACTTCCCGCCCCTTGTATCATTGATAGCGGCCTTGTCGTCAATAAAGATGATATGCGCCGTTTGCTCGGTTCTTTAACGCGGGTTTACTACATTCACTCCCTCGATTGTCAGGTGCAAAGTCAGGGTGAAGGTTACATTTTAGAAGTCTTTGCCGATGTCGGGCAATCTACTTTAATTGCCAATCACGCTCTCTATATTAACGTGCAGAGTTTCGATTATCTTCATCTCCATCAATCTCCGGAACAAGAAACCCATTTCGATCTCATTCAAGATAATCGCCAATTGCGATTAATCCCTTTAACTAATCCCCTGCAAGACCGAGAAAATTCGGATAACTTGGACGAAGTGGCTCTCGAGGCTATGCTCGAACAAGTCCTTGCCGCCAAGTGGGACGTACAAATGGACGATGAGGACTTTTGAAAGGGGTAATGGGTAATGGGTAATTGGTAATGGGCGATCGGGAAATTTATTCCTCTCATTTTTCCTTTAAGCTACAAAAAACTTGTTCTCGCACTCGGGCGAGGGCAGGGATTTTTTATACTCCTCACGGAATTGTCGAAACGCCCCGCTTTATGCCCGTTGGGACGGTGGGAACGGTGAAGGGACTGACGCCAAATCAAGTCGGGAACACCGGAGCGCAGATGATTCTTGCCAATACTTATCACCTCCACTTGCAACCCGGCGAGGAACTGGTTGCGAAAGCGGGAGGACTGCATCGGTTTATGGGGTGGGAGCAGCCGATTTTAACGGATTCTGGCGGGTTTCAAGTTTTTAGTTTGAGTGAGTTGCGCAAAATCGAGGAAGATGGCGTTACTTTTCGATCGCCCCGAGACGGTCGTCTCATTCACCTCACCCCCGAAGGCTCCATCGCCATTCAAAATGCTCTCGGTGCTGATGTGATTATGGCATTTGATGAATGTCCCCCCTATCCCGCAGAACGAGAAGCTGTTAAAGCAGCAACAGAACGAACCTATCGCTGGTTAGAGCGGTGCGTTACAGCCCATCAACGTCCCGGAGAACAGGCGCTATTCGGTATCGTACAGGGAGGAGTTTACCCGGATTTGCGGGTGGCTGCCGCGCGATCGCTCCTCGATTTCGACCTGCCGGGATACGCGATCGGGGGGGTGAGCGTGGGAGAACCGCCAGAACTGATGTATCCCGTCGTGGAAGCAACCGCGCCGATTTTGCCGGAAAATAAGCCCCGCTATTTGATGGGCGTGGGGACTTATCGGGAAATGGTAAGAGCGATCGCGGCAGGAATCGATCTCTTTGATTGTGTCATTCCCACCCGTTTTGGCAGGCACGGCACGGCAATGGTGCGAGGAGAGCGGTGGAATTTAAAAAATGCCCAATTTCGCGAGGATTTTCGCCCCCTTGACGAGACTTGCCCCTGTTATTGCTGTCAGAATTTTAGTCGCGCCTATCTCAACCATCTGGTTAAATCCAAGGAAATGCTCGGCTATATTTTGCTGTCCCTGCATAACGTGACGGAATTAGTACGTTTTACCCAACGCATTCGGGAGGCAATTTGGCGCGATCGCTTTACCGAAGAATTTGCCGAGTGGTTGGCAGAAAAGTAGTTCCCCATACTATGTTAAAATCTATTGCAATTCTTAATAAATGCTGTATCGGAAGGACTTAATAAATCAATGAACCTTGTCATGCTCTTGGCTGAATTACCCGAAGCCTATCAAATTTTCGATCCCCTTGTGGATGTACTCCCGCTCATCCCCTTATTTTTCTTGTTGCTGGCTTTTGTTTGGCAAGCGGCTGTGGGTTTCAGATAAACTGCTTTTATTTAAAGTAGTGCGGGACACTCGCAGAAAAGACACCTCACAGGGGGTGTCTTTTGGTTTGAGTGAGAATTGATTGGGCGATCGGGTGCGATCGCGGATCTCGTCATTTCAGCGAAAGGAAATTCACCACAGAGGCACAGAGGAACACAGAGAGGGGGAGAGAAATTGTCCTAAGATTAAATCTGCTTAATCAACCCAAAAAATTTAAGAGGGCGTATGCAATTATTGGGGAATTTCTCGACGTTAGAAATGAACTTAAAAACGAATTGGCAAACCCACAATCTTGACTATTTAATGCAGGCAATGGCGATCGCGCGGACATTTCTCGATGCCAATATCGCCCGAGAGCGGGGTCAAGAGAGTTCCCCGACAGAGCAGGATTTCCAGAAATTAGACGAGATTGCCAGAACGATGCTTTCTCCGCCGGCACTCGATAAAATTTGTCATACTTTTGAACTATCGCCATTTGAGCGGTCGATTTTACTCTGCTGTACGGGACAAGCGATCGATCGCGAATTTCCCAATCTTTTCGCGATCGCCCACAAAAAAGCCAAATTGGACTATCCTACCTTTCAACTGGCCTATGAATGTTTTCCTAACCCTCACTGGGATGCGTTAACCGAAAGTCGTCCCTTGCGACGATGGCAACTCATCCATTGCGCCGGAGGTGCGGAACTTCCCCGAGCCTACTTGCAAATTGATGAAGCCATTTTGCACTATTTGATGGGAGAACCCTATCGCGATCCCCTCCTCTCGGGGGCGATCGCTCGCTACCCCGATCCCTCCAATTTGATTCCCCTACAACCTTCATATCAAAGCATTGTCGAGGAAGCGGCGATGGTTTTGCAATCCTCCCATCGCTCCCTCGTGCAACTGTGCGGCACCCGCAGGGAATCCCAACGCGCGATCGCCGCTCGAGTCGGCGAACGGTTACAACTCCCCTTATATTCCCTTTCCAGTCATGCTATCAAGGGCAATCGCGCAGAACTTCAGCATTGGGTGACCCGGTGGCAAAGATGGTACGCCCTCGAGCCCGGTTTGTTATTGGTAGAGGTGAATTCAGCCGTTGTTACGGGGGAAGGCGATCGCTCGAGCGATCGCCTCCATCTCCTCGACGAATTTCTTCAATCCCTGAATGTTCCGGTACTGGTGGCAACCGAGGAACGATTGCACCTTTCCCACCCCTCGGCGATCGCGTTTGATGTCATGGGGTTGGAGTATCGAGAGCAATTCGCACTCTGGCAAGCGGCATGGCAAGGGGATAGCGCAGGAATTGATGGCGATCTGGCTCGGTTGGCGGCACAATTTCGACTCTCTGCGACCATGATTCAAACCGTGAGTGCGGCAGTGCGATCGCGCCCCGATATCCCGTCAACAGAACGGGTCAAACGCCTTTGGAACTTCTGTCGCTTGCAAGCACGACCGCAATTAGAAGGATTGGCGCAACGCATTCGCGTCCGTGCCGGTTGGGAGGATCTGGTGTTACCGGAACGGGAAAAAGGCATTCTCAAACAAATTCTCATTCACGTGCGCCAACAAGCGACAGTGTATCAGAATTGGGGTTTTGCCGATAAGCATCAGCAAGGTTTGGGCTTAAGCGTGCTGTTTGCCGGGACGAGTGGCACGGGGAAAACCACTGCAGCCGAGGTTTTGGCCCGCGAACTCGAGTTAGATCTGTTCCGCATCGACCTCAGTGCGGTGATGAGCAAGTATATTGGCGAAACCGAGAAGAATTTACGCCGGATCTTTGATGCGGCAGAAGTGGGGGGAGGGATTTTGCTCTTTGATGAAGCCGATGCGCTGTTTGGCAAGCGCACGCAAGTGAAAAGCAGCCACGATCGCCATGCCAATATCGAAGTCAGCTATCTCCTGCAACGGATGGAAGCCTATCAAGGGTTAGCTATTTTAACCACGAATTTAAAAGACGATTTGGATCGCGCCTTTTTGCGTCGCTTGCGTTTCGTGCTGAATTTCCCCTATCCCAAAGCGGCACAGCGCAGTCAAATTTGGCAGCGTGCTTTCCCCCGAGAAACGCCGACGGAGGGGCTGGATTTCGATTTGTTGGGTCAATTGGATGTAACGGGGGGAAATATTAAATCCATTGCCCTCAATGCTGCCTTTTTAGCCGCCGATGGGGGGGAACCCGTCAGGATGAAACATATCCTCGCCGCCACCCAAACCGAATATTTGAAAGTGGGGCGATCGCTCACCAGTGCAGAGACGCGGGGATGGGATATTTCTTAGGATCTTGCGATCGAAATGATTTGACGAAGAAGAAAGAAGATTCAAAAGTGATGAGAGAGTAGCTCTCAGAAAAGCGACTATGGTTGGATTCCCCCTGATCGTTTCTGCTCGTAGCTATCCCATGCCCTCGCTTGTGCCTCTATGTAAGCTATTAGTTGATCCCGTTGAGGTGGAGTCGCAGCCTCGAGTTCATCACAAAATTCCCTCACTTCTGACGTTGTAAGCCCGGGCACTCTTTTTATTATCGGCGGCTGCGTTGTAAAATCGTTGCGTACATCGTTGTAAAAATTACTTATCGCTCCCCTCTGCTGCCGATACACATCGATTATGGCTTTTAGTATTCGTCTTTGTTTGGTTGCTATCGAAACCCTCTTCCCATCTAGACTATAATTGGCAGCATAGGATTCACGCACTACGTTTCTGGATGACGGCGTGCTCGCACTCTGCGGGCCCATCTCCTCAGAGATCGGATGCTCGTTGTATGCGAGATTCGTTAACTCGGTTATCAAATGAATTGCTCTCTTAAAGTGTGGGTTAGTAGATGTATTCGTCTTGGCTTGGTCAAAATCATCCTGTATATTGCCGCTTGGTGGATTGTCCGTGACTTCTCGTTGGTATAGATGACCTAATTCATGCAACGCACCCAATTCAGGTGATGCTCCTCGTGGCTGAGCCTCCGTTAACACGTTGATTATCACAAGATGTTGCGATGGTGAAGCGACACTGTAGGTGGGACGATAGACAGTAGAATATCCGTGTGGGTCGTTTGACTGTGTAATGGCGATTCCACCAAGTAGAACCCTGTAGTCTGTTGCGCACGTCTGCAAAGTGTCAACAATATCTTTAGCTCTCCCACCTCGGCGCTCTGCCTCAATCAATAATCCGTCCCAGAATCTTTCCACATCTTGCGCACTTTTGCTTGCCGTTGTATCCACTGTGTAAGTTAAACTAGATGTCATTACACTCTGTATGGATCCCTGCGCTGTTGCTCCATACGATGTATCCCAAGTCTTTTCATCTAAATACTCCGGGATCAATGTCCGCTGTACATATCCTGTATTGTTCGCATCCTGCTGTATCACATGAGTCAACTCATGGGCAATCAACTCTTGTCCATCCTTGGCATGGGGCTGATACGCTCCCCGCCGAAAGAAGACATCTTGCCCTGTTGTAAATGCCTTGGCTTGAATCGATTGATTCATTCGATCGGCATGACTGTCCGTATGTATCCTTACGCTCCTAAAATCCGCTCCCATTGCTTGTCCCATGGACGCTTGCAGTCCCGCATCCAGCGATCGCCCGCCCCCTTTGGCACGATTGATGTCTGATTCGAGCTCCTTGGGTGCGTCTCCTGCTCCTGTTGGGGCTTTTCGTTGCAGTACGGGAGTTGTTTGCAAGCGATCGCCCCCTTCGATTCTTTCCCGTTGTACGGTTTCCCTTTGAGGGGCTGCATCGGAGGGAAGAGAATTAATTTGCTCTACCACATTCCGAGCCAGGCGATCGGCTTCTTGCTCGTATTTATCATGGGGTTCCCCGACAGTCAATTTCGCTTGTAGAGCCTGCTGGAAGCGAATGAGGGGACTCTTGCCACTCCCTCCCGGTTTCCACTCCGGCAGTTGTTCTTCGGGTGAATTCTCCGCTTTCGGTTGCGCGATCGCGGGGGGAACAAACCGAGACGGTTCTTTTGCCGAGGAAGACTTTTGGACAGAAGTTCGAGTTCGGTACTGGCGACTCATAATTCGGGTCGGGTCAACATGAGTGTATTGGCTTATTCCCTAAATATAAGCGCTTATTCAGCAAGACGACTTAACCAAAAGTATAGAATCCCACATTCCGCACGTCAAGATGTAACACAAAAGGTTACAGAGAATCAGAGGTGAAAACGAGTAAAAATACTTAGTTACAAAACCCAGAAAAAGTGAGAATATAAAAAAAACTTATAAAAAATAA
>JBFRWJ010000677.1:0-6392 GCA_051439525.1 Spirulina sp.
TCCTTTGGTGGGAAGTTTGCAAACGGCACACCCCCTCGTCCGCCTGACGGTAGAATTATTGCACCTGTTGCAGCAGAAAAAACCCCTCAAGCGATCGGAAGGCACTTGGTTGGCGTTTCAAGTTGCCTATCTCAATGCCTTAGAAGTCCTGCTCGAGCAAGAATCCCGAGCCAACCGCCCTTGGTTGCAACGCGCTAAAATTGCCTTGGGAGAAAAGATCGATGCTCCCTTAAGCGATCCGACTTTGCAGGGATTGCTGAAAACCCTCCGCCCCGGAAAATTGAGCGAATCTCAAGCAGAGCAGGCGCTTTCATCCCTCGCCGACTCATTTTTAGTCAAACAAATGAACCGGGTTTGCGGAGCGTGGTTGCTGGCAAATGGAGCCAGCGATCGCGATGTTTCCTTCTTAATTCATCGTTTAACCCGAACTTTACCCGGACATCTTCTCACTATTGTTGCAGACAATGCCGTCCCTTTGTCCGCACTCCATCCCTTTGTCGGCTTAGACCGCTTGCCCTCGGGCAATCATGAGGATAACGGCCGGGGCCATGGGGCACGAGTCCCTCTCAAACCCGAAAAAATTGATGCCCAACGAGAATATTACCGGGCGCAGTTGGCAATAACTTTAAATGAACCCTTATTGGGCGAACAATTTTCTCTTCCCGATATTTATATTCCCCTCCTCGGCATCCTTCACCGGGAAGGGGCATCCTCAGAAGCAGAAACCACCCTCAATTTAGAGGCTTGGGCCGATACTCAACTCGACGATCGCGAAACCATCGCCGCGATCGAAGGGGAAACCGGAAGCGGCAAAACCAGCTTCTGTCGGATGTGGGCGGCACGTTTGGCACGAGAAGTCTATCCCAATTGGTTGCCCGTTATTATCCCCTTACAGTTTGCCCGTTTGGGGTCGACCCTCTGGGAAACCCTCGATAGTGCCTTTCCCCTCGGACGCTTTCAACAATGGGACGGATGGCTATCCCCCCATGCCCCCCCTTGCCTGTTAATTTTAGATGGATTGGATAAACTGCCGCGATCGCCCCGCCGGATATGGCAAGTCCGCGCTTTTCTCGAACAACTTCTCACCTTTCATTTGCGAGTTTTACACGGCAAAGAACCCATTCGTCACAAAATCGTCCTCACGACTTCCTCAACGGTTTTAGATGCCACCATTCGCAGCGATCGCCTCGGCAATCTTTTCCCCCTGCAAAGTCACTTGCAGCGCATTCGCATCGCACCCTTCGATCGCGATGCTCTCAAACAATGGTTTAAACAGTGGTCGAAGTTACAATCGCAAGCCATTTCCTATCGCTATTTTCGCACTTTGAAAGAAAAGGGACTGTTTCATCGACGACCGGAAGTCTTAGAAAATGCCAAACTCGTTCATTCTCCCCTCAGCTTATTCTTGCTCGGTTTGTTGCATCGCGATGACAAATTAGCGGCGGATCTGTTCGAGAAAAAGACCTCCCGCGCGCGCTTTGAAATGTATGAAAATCTGTTTCAATTATCGATGAGCCATGAACAATTATCAATGGGAGAACGAAGAGGGAAGAGCGAACAAAAACCTCCTGCCCCAGAAATTCAGGCTTTATCGTTAAATCTTCAGACTTCATCCTTCAGACTTCATGCTTTAGAAGAGTTAGCACTCAAACTCCTACAAACGGGCAATCTCGCTCTCTCAATTGTGAATGAAATTGAAGGAGATGAGAAAGGAAAAATCGATATTTTTGCCCTCTCTTCGCGCCTTCATCCTTTGTTTTTCAATCTCGATCGCTCGCGGGCCGAGATTACCTTTTCTCATGATAGTCTGGGGGATTATTTGGCCGCTTCGGCACTGGCCAAACTCCTGAGAGTGCTGACCCAAAAACAACGCGATCGCTATGGCGAAGAAACGGCAATTTTAGATTCTCCCCGGGCCATTGCCGAACATCTTTATACTTGGTTGGGGTATGGGGTTCTCTCGCGATCGATTGAAAATTTAATCGTCGAATGCTTATTTCGCGATCGCAAACAACAGCAACGGGATTTTTATTTCGTCCTGCTCTTCGATCGCCTCTATCTGTTCTATCAATCTTTTTGTCAGGGGCGTTGGTTGGATGAAGGATTGCCCCAACAAACCCGAGAGCGGTGGCACAGCTTGGGAAATCCCCTCAATGTCAATCAAATCGATGCGGCAGTCGGATTAAACGTCTTTCTCCTCCTGCAAGCGATCGCCCGTCGCATCAACCTTCCTTTTTATCCTTGCGGTAAACCCGACTACCCCGAAACCTTTGAAGCCGATCGCTTGTGGCGAGCGATCGTTCGCATTGAAGCCTTATCCCCCAATTACTTTTGGACGCGGGGAAATTTACAAGGGGGACAATTAATTGGAGCTTATCTAAGTGGGGGTATATTGTGTGACGTAAACCTATCGCAAACCGATCTGACTTTAGCGGATCTTAGTCGTGCTAACCTAACGCGAGCAAATCTCTCGGGCGCAAATCTCTCTAGAGCTACTCTTGCCGATGCTAACCTTTCTTTTTGCAACTTAAGTAAAGCTAATTTAGAGGAAGCAGATCTCACCGGAGCCAACTTAAAGGGAGCAAATTTAGAAGGAACAAACTTACACAAAGCCTGTTTATCGGGAGTTGAATTAGACGAACGGCAAATCCGACAGGCCAAAGAAAATAATGCCTTCTTTTCTCGACAAGAATTTCACGATTACAGTCAAACCCTTACTCCCGAATTATTGGCCCATGAAATGGGCTATCCCGAGCTTTCCCATAGCGATGCCGAGGTGAAGATCGAAATTGCCGAAGGACAACCCTTATTGCCAAGCGAATGGAGCGAACCGAGAGCGGCTGATATTGGCGTGAGTCCAAATGCTCCCACCCTCGCCGATCCTCAGTCTCACGTTCCCTATGTAGGGAATGAAGATGAAACCCTGGCCGCTCCAAACAATTCCCTGATGAATATCGGTAGCGAAGACGATACGGTGATTGCGGGGGATTATCCACCGACTGCCAATAGCGATGATGAAACCATCCAAGAACCCGAAGCCCCGATCGCAGACTTATCCATGTTGGATGAGTTACTTGGGGGAGAAAACGATGACGAAACGATCGCGCTTTGAACAATGAACAATGAGCAAAGAACAATGAACAATGAACAATGAGCAATGAACAATGAGCAATGAACAATGAACAATGAACAATGGGGATTACTCGACGTTGGTGGAATCGGGAGGTTTTGGGTCGGTTTTAACTCTGAGAAATGTACTGCGCGTTTTCTGTTCTGGGGGATCGTTGGAATTGGCCGGGGTGGGTGGTCGCCGTCTGACGACTTTGCCGAGGCTATCGGGATCGACCGCACCGAGACGAATGCGAATTTTCGGCCCCGTTTCTCCCAAGCGCACGATGGTGCCGTCATAGATGGGAATCCTGTCTTGTTCTTTGGCGAGAACTTGCCCGTCAACATAAGTACCATTGGCTCCAAAATTGACGATTTCCCAAGAAGAATCATCATTACGAGAGAGCTCCTGCTCCGCGATCGCGTCAATCTGTTGTAATTGAGCATGGCGGCGAGAGACCACGGCACTGTATAAAACAACATCGTTTTGGCTTCCGCGCCCGAGGGTAATTTCTGCTTCGGATTCAAACACCCAACTTTGAACCGGGGCAGATTTACTAGGATGCAACAAGGTTATGACGATCACCGAAGTTCCCCAGAAAGATAACTGAACAATGGGCTGCCAAGATGATAAACACCCTTTTCAAGACTAGCAGCAAACTACCGCTATCCCATCAAAGATCCTCTCGTTCTGGCAAGGAAGAGCGATCGCCACTCTCCTGTCGAGAAAGCCCATCTCAATTTTGCCCCAAGAAAACCCGTAACGCGATCGCGCCATTTCCCCTCACCCCGTTAAAATTAGAGAATTTTCGCAAAATGTTTAAATATTACAATATATTAATAAACATCGAAACGAACGGCGTTCTCGACCAACCTTACTCGTTTGAGATAAACAGCCCTTATAGATAAGTCAACATGATTGCTCCAGAACAAGTTAACAAAATCGTTTGGAATCAGCATCACGACCCCTTTGAAGTCCTCGGTCCCCATCCCCTCGAACAAAATGGCAAAGTTCACAGTTGGGTCGTCCGCGCCTATCTGCCTAATGCGGAACAAGCTTGGGTGATTTGTCCCGACGAGCGCCAAGAATATCTCATGCAGGCGATTCATCACCCCAATTTCTTCGAGTGCAAGATCGAAACTGAAGAACTGGCCCATTATCAACTCCGCATTCGCGAGGGGGGACACGATCGCGTCGTTTACGACCCCTACGCCTTTAAATCTCCGGTTATGACCGGTTTTGACTTGCATCTTTTTGGAGAAGGCAATCATCACCGCATTTACGAAAAGATGGGGGCGCATCCCATGGAACAAAATGGGGTAAAAGGCGTTTACTTTTCCGTGTGGGCTCCCAATAGTCGTAACGTTTCGATTTTAGGGGACTTTAATAATTGGGACGGTCGTCACCACCAGATGCGGAAACTCGATGGCGGGACGTGGGATTTATTCATTCCCGAATTAAAAGTCGGCGACCATTACAAGTACGAAATCAAAAACTGGGACGGACATATCTACGAAAAAAGCGATCCTTATGGATTTTGGCAAGAAGTCAGACCCAAAACCGCTTCCATTGTCGCCGATTTAGATGCCTATAAATGGAGCGATGCGGACTGGATGGAAAAGCGCCGCAATACCGATACTCTCAAAGGACCCATTTCCGTCTACGAGGTTCACTTGGGATCTTGGATGCACGAGGCCATGCACTATCCCGCTCAATATCTCGAGGGAGAGGGACCGTCCATTCAAGCCAATGACTACAAGGAAGGAGCGCGCTACCTGACCTATTATGAAATGGCGCAACGCCTCATTCCCTACGTGAAAGAGTTGGGTTATACCCATATCGAATTGCTTCCGGTTGCGGAACATCCCTTTGATGGCTCTTGGGGCTATCAGGTCACGGGATATTTTGCCCCCACCTCCCGTTATGGGTCTCCGGAAGACTTCATGTATTTTGTAGACGAGTGCCACAAAAACGGCATTGGGGTTTTAGTGGACTGGGTTCCCGGTCACTTCCCCAAAGACGGTCACGGTCTCGCCCGTTTTGATGGCTCCCACCTCTATGAATACGAAGATCCGCGCATCGGGGAACATAAAGAATGGGGAACCCTCGTTTTTAACTACGGACGCAATGAAGTTCGCAATTTCCTCGTTTCTAATGCTCTGTTCTGGTTCGATAAATACCACATCGACGGACTGCGGGTGGATGCAGTGGCTTCGATGCTCTATCGGAACTATTTCCGGAAGGATGGAGAGTGGACGGCGAATAAATACGGCGGTCACGAACACCTCGAGGCTCGGGACTTTATTTGTCAGGTCAATAGCGTTCTCTACAGTTATTATCCCGGCATTCTCTCCATCGCGGAAGAATCCACGGACTGGCCGATGGTGTCCTGGCCGACTTATGTGGGGGGTTTGGGCTTTAACCTGAAATGGAACATGGGCTGGATGCACGATATGTTGGATTATTTCCACATGGATCCCTGGTTCCGCCAGTTCCACCAAAACAATGTCACCTTCAGTATGTGGTACAACCACAGCGAAAATTATATGTTGGCGCTGTCCCACGATGAGGTGGTTCACTGTAAGAGCAGCATGATCGGCAAGATGCAGGGAGACGAGTGGCAAAAGTTTGCCAACGTCCGCGCTCTGTTTACCTATATGTTCGCTCACCCCGGGAAGAAAACCATGTTTATGAGCATGGAATTCGGTCAGTGGGATGAGTGGAATATTTGGGGGGATCTCGACTGGCATCTGTTAGAGTACGAGCGTCATAAGGAACTGAAGCAGTTCTTCTGCGATGTCAATGCCATGTACAAGAGTCAGCCGGCATTGTATGAGAAGGATTACGAACAGGATGGGTTTGAATGGATCGATTGCAGTGACAACCGTCATAGTGTCGTGTCGTTCATTCGTCGCAGTCACGATCCCGAAGATTATCTCATCTGCATCTGCAACTTTACCCCCCAACCCCACAGTCACTATCGCATTGGCGTTTACGAGCCCGGGTATTATACGGAGTTGTTTAACAGCGATGCGGGTAAATACGGCGGCAGCAATATGGGGAATTTAGGCGGAAAGTGGGCGGAGGAATGGTCGTTCCACGATAAGCCCTATTCTCTGGATTTGTGTTTGCCTCCCTTGGGGGTTCTCTACTTTAAGTTGGATCGGAAGAAAACCGCAGAGGCACTTCAGGAGAAGCAAGATGCTCTTGATGTTGAAGCTGAGGGTTAATACTAAATCCGCATTGCATGGCTGAGGAGGTATTCTCATGCCAGACCTGGCGG
>JBFRWJ010000678.1:0-19928 GCA_051439525.1 Spirulina sp.
GTTCTAAACATGGCTTTGAACACGAGACGCAAGGAACATTGTTTTTTGAAATTGCTCGCATTATTAAAGAAAAAAGGCCAAAATGCTTTATTCTTGAAAATGTCAAGAATTTACAAAATCATAATAAAGGTAAAACATTTGCAACGATCGCAAAAACATTAGAAGAAGAATTAGGCTATCAAATCTACTACAAAATTCTTGATGCGCGATCGGTTGTCCCGCAAAATCGCAAGCGAATTTTTATCGTCGGTTTTTCCCAACCCACTGAGTTTACTTTTCCTGAGTTACCCAATCTCGATCCAAAAATAAGAGATATTTTAGAAACTGAGGTAGACGAAAAATATACGCTATCAGATCATTTATGGCAATATTTACAAGATTATGCAGCGAAACATCGTGCCAAAGGGAATGGTTTCGGTTATGGATTAGCCGATCTCAATGGAATATCTCGAACGTTAAGTGCGAGATATTATAAAGATGGTGCAGAAATTTTGATCCCTCAAAAGGGAAAAAATCCTCGCCGTTTGACTCCTCGCGAATGCGCGCGATTAATGGGATTTCCCGATTGCTTCAAAATCCCTGTTTCTGACAATCAAGCCTATCGGCAGTTTGGGAATGCTGTTGTTCCAACTGTTGTAAAATCGATTGGAGAAGAAGTTCTAAAAAGTTTAAATAAATTTGGTCAAAATAAAGCAAACAGAAAATTATCACCCATTCAACTTTCTATTCCTTTTCAATTTAATGAGGTCGTATAAATGTCTTATTCAATGAGTAAAAAAGAGGTAAAAATTCTTTCGGAAATCAGAAGGAAATATTATATGATACCCGTACTCAAAAAAATTGATAAATATTTTGAGCAATTACCTAGCGATCGCTTTCCTTCTGTTTTCAATAAATTGTATGAATTGATAACAAGCTGCCAAGATGAAGTGATTGGTCTGATTGAAGAAAGAAAAAAGAGAGGAGAAATAAAAAGTGTAGAGCAAGCCAGTCGTTCTGTTGTTGGTAATATTTTTCCTTATTGTGTCATTTATATCTTCATCAAAAATAAAGAAGTTGAAAATATTAGTAGTCATATTTTTATTACCAGCAAGAAAAGTGATGTGAAAGGATTTGAAGATATATCAATTGTGAAGATCGGTGAGGAAGATACGCAAAAACCAGATTGTGATTTGATTATTTACTCTTATCAATCAAATTCAAAATCAGAACAATTAGATCGGTGTATCATTCTTTCCTTAAAAACGTCAATGAGAGAGCGTGCAGCTCAAACATATAAATGGAAACTGTTGCTAGAAATTGCTAACGATCCCGATTGTAACATTAAGCAAAAATATAATATTTCCTATAATGTTGACAAAATACCTCTGATTTGCTTTGTTACCGTTAACTTTTACAATGAAATTAATAATCCCCAACAACGAGGGATGTTAAAGTTTTTCGATCGCTCATTTCTTGCCAAGGAATTAGAGACACCTCTCGATTTTATTTCACCCCTATCCGATCTCATCCAATTTGTCAACGAGCAATTGAGCGAATAATCTCCAGATGAAGAAACTCCGGACTGCGATCGCGGTAGGGAAAAAAAATGAGGGAGAAATCTCCCCCCCAATTTTCTGGCGATGAGCGATCGCGAAATCATCCTAAAATCGATTAGAAGTCACGGTTTCGGGAACGATAAACGCACTAGCAGAGAGTTGGCTGAAACTTCCCAACCCGGCAGCTTGAAGCAGCTGCTGCCAATCCTGCGCGATCGCTTCATCCGTCGGGTTTTCTTGATAGGCTAAGGCGAGTTGATTTAACGCTCCATACCAAATCGATCTTTCTGCCAAAATGCGAGCTTTTTCGAGAGCCGACTTACCGGACAATTGTGCGGTCAGTTCCTCCGAAGCGGGAATGCGGCGAATCCAACTTTCTAAAACCAATGCCTCATCGGTTTCATCGTACAGGGTGACGACCCAATAGTAATTGCGTCCTTCCACTAACAGATTTTCCCCTTTCTCATTCGTTTCGGGGATGACCAAGCGGAGAATGCCCTCAGTCCCGGAAACCTCATAATTCGCCTGATGCACCACGCGATCGCTTTCATCCATTAATTCCAAAGTCACCTCCCGCATTTCTCCAGCATTCAGGTCTCCAGGCAGATAAACAAAGATCGCCGTATTATCTGCCACCGTCACGCCAAAATTAGAAGTCGGAACCAATGCTGCCAATTCCAAAGATTCCCCGCCATTGCGAGTTCCGCCAGCTTGAAGGCGTTCGGGGGATCCCAGACCCTCGGGAGGGGTAAAATTGGCATTAGTCCAATGACTGGGAATACTTTGAGCCAAAACCTCCCCAGAAGGAGCGATCGCGCCAGAAAGTCCGGCGAATAAAGCCGTTCCCACGGCCAAAGCAAGAGATGGAAAAAGACGAGATTTTAAGAAACGCATAATTTGCCTACCCAGTAATGCCTAAAGATAACTCAGTGTTTGCCAGTTGCACCCCGATATCAAACCCAGAAAATGATATAAGATAGTTCCGTTCTTTCAGTAGATGCCCTCTCCAATCCTCAAGTTTCGTTGGGGTTCAAACCCCTAAAAGTTCATTCCGAGCATTGGGATCGGTCTTGATTCTGTTAAGTTAATCGATCTGGGACACCCCGATCGCCGACGAAACATCTCAGATGCCAAACATCTGTTAAAAACCCAATCGTGACTCTTTAACCTTCACCGAAATCAAAAATGATTCCAGATTCGCCTATCTCTGTTTTACCCCATCTGGCCAAAAAGTCCAGAACAATTCGCCCGATTGCGGCGGCCATCATTCGCGGAATCGCCTTCCAAGGAGATGCACTCTACGCCTTAGATGCCACGAATGGTTATTTACTCCAAGTCGATCCCGCTACAGATGATACTACTATTCTAAACCATCATTGCTGGCAAGATTTTGTGGGGGCAACGGGATTGGCGATCGCGGGGGATACCCTCTGGTTTACCCGCAATGAAGATGTTTATTTTTGTTCCCTCAGCGAAGAACTCCAACCCCATCGTTTTATCAGTCTTTACCATCCCGCCAACGGCATTGCCGTTGTCAATTCAACGATTTATGTGACTTCCATGCGGGATGGTTGTATTTTTATTTTCTCTCGGGAAACCCGGCGAGAAATTACGCGGTTATATCTACCGGGAATTGGCATTGAAAATATTACCGTCAAGGGAGAAGAATTGTGGTTGTGCGATGATGTCGAACAAACCGTTTACTGTCTCGATCGCGCCACGGGAGCCTTAAAATTTAGCGTTTTAACCCCCTTTGAAAATCCCACCGGACTCACGTTTCATCTCGATCCAACTACGGAGAAAGAGACCCTCTACGTCGCTTATGCCCATGACGAACCCTACATTCGCGATAACCCCAACGCCCATCCCAACCATGAATTGCAGTATCGCGATCGCACTTTCGTTCATCCCCTCTATTTTCATTACTCTTCCGAGGACAAATTTGCCCGTTCCAATGGTTATTTAGTGGAGATGTCCTATACTGAAGAATTATCTCCCCTCGACCCGATCGAACTCCAAGATTTAGAATGGCGCATTGCTCTCCCCGCAGAAACCCAACGTCAAAAAGTGCGCCAAGTCGAACCCATCGGCTTGCCCTTTGAAGAAAGAGTGATTGATGGTCAGCGCTTGGCGGTTTTTAAATTCGAGAAATTGACCTCAGAACAGCGCTATATTTTCGGTTGGAAAGCCCTCATCGAAGTTTGGGGCATCAAATATCAATTCGGGCCGCAAGACGGGGAAAACGTGCCGGAAATCCCCCCAGAATATCGCGATCGCTATCTCGTGGATAATGATAATTTAGCCATGGATAAAGACATCATTCAACGGGCGGCTAGAGATGCGAATGGAGGAGAAACCAATGTCTTGCGGAAAATGTATAATATTCGCAATTACGTTTACGATCGCCTATCCTACGGCATCAAACCTCACATCGATACCCCAGATGTGGCGTTAGCAAGAGGGATCGGATCCTGCGGCGAATATTTAGGGGTTTTGTTAGCTTTAGCGCGTTTGAATGGCATTGCTTCTCGCACCGTCGGACGCTATAAATGTCCCCCCAAACCTTTAGAACAATCTCTCCCTCTCGAACCGGATTTCAATCATGTTTGGATGGAGTTTTACCTCCCCGGTTTTGGGTGGTTGCCCATGGAATCCAACCCCGACGATATTAACGAAGGCGGACCCTATCCCACCCGCTTTTTTATGGGCTTGGCTTGGTATCATGCGGAAATGGCTAAGGGAATTCCCTTTGAAAAACTGTATATTCAGGATACTCCCATTCCTAAAGAAAAAGTTTCGATTGGAGAACTCGCCATCAATCACGTCCGCTTTACCATTTTAGATGAATTAGATCCCAATGATTTTGTTGACTGAGGGGGAAACATTTTTCTTCTTTTCGTCTCAACTCCTGTTAAAATGAGAGTTGTTAAAACAGCATCTGTCCGTCATCGATGTGGAGAGTCTGCTGATGTTGTTCGCCTACGACTTTGATGCCTTCCTCTGTTACAACTGGCAAGATGAAGAGATTGTTGAAGCGATCGCCAAAATGCTGCAAGAGAAAGCGGGATTTACCATTTTTCTGAATAAATGGTGGTTAGCTCCAGGGCAGATGAGGCAACCTTGGCAGAAAGAAATTGAGGCTGCACTCGACCGCAGTACAGCCTGCGTCGTCTTCCTCGGACCTAACGGTCCCCCGGGGTGGGCAGATCGGGATATGCGGACAGCCATCGAGTTGCGTGCGCGTGAGGACTCGCTTCGCGTTATCCCGACGCGGCTGCCCGGGAGTCAACGGTTGCAAAAGTTGAACCTGCCTAGATTCCCTAATCTCTTGGCATCAGTGGACTACTCCGCCGGATTCGGCGATCGCAGGGCATTTAATGCACTTGTCGCCGGGATCGGCGGCTACGGGCCGGAATTTGAGAATGCCAAAACGGAGTCATCACCGGTTGTCTCTCAGTTGGGCACCCTTGTCACGGACGCTTTACCCGCGATCGATGACTTTCAACCGCGATCGGAACTCGATGCGATACAAAAGTTTTGGTGTGAAGAGGAAGCCAACATCTTGTCACTGATTGGAATCGGTGGATCGGGAAAAACGGGACTGGCTGGCCGTTTCTTAGAGGAGTTGCCCAACAGCCGTATTGAGAGCGATCGGGTTGCGAAGAACTCGACTCTTCCTCCTGCCCGAGGCGTGTTTGTGTGGAGTTTCTACGATCGCCCAAACGTCGAACTATTTATGGAGAAACTGTTCGAGTATCTGACGGGAAAACCCGCAACCGGACGGCGTGCAAGGCTTCTCGCCCCCGAAGTTGCACGACTGCTCGCCAGCGCCAAATCGAGTCGATTGCTGCTTGTTTTAGATGGCATGGAAGTTGTCCAAGAGGGAGGCGACTCGTTGGCAGCATTTGGCGTACTCCGGGATATGTCTCTGCGGCATCTCGTCCGGCGAGTCGCCCATGCTGGAGGGGGCGCGCGAATTCTAATGACAAGTCGATTTCCTTTCCCCGATCTGAACGCCTTCACAAACTCCGGATACAATGCGGTAGAGATAGACCATTTAGAACGTCCGAGCGCGCGATCGCTCTTAAGAAGCCGAGGGATTGTGGGTTCTGACACCGAGATCGATCGCCTACTACAGGAATTCGGAACTCACCCACTGACTCTAGATCATTTGGGAATCCTACTGCGAGACTTTTTTAACGGGAATCCCACTGAGGCTGGAAAGCTGCCCCCTTTGGTTGAAACCGACCCAGATCCTCAGACCCATCATCTGACAAGACTTTTCCACTTCTACCAAAGCCGACTGCCAGAAAACGAACTCCTGATTCTCCAGACACTCTCCGTGTTTCGCCTACCGGTTGGTTTATCTGTCTTATTTCAGTTGTTCTCAGAAGATCGGAGCGATCGCGACTCACTTCTACCGGACTTGGATCGACCCTCAGTGCAAGAGGCGATCGAGGGTCTGAACAGACGACGGCTTGTTACCGTAACGACTAAAGATGAGGAAAAAAGCGTATCGGTACACCCGTCAGTTCGCAACTATTTCTCTGGGAACATTGGCTCTAGAACAAGCGACCTACACTCGGCAGTCTCTATTACCCTGAAAGAGCGCCCTCGCTCCACCCGTAACCCCATTGATTCATACAGTCTCGATGTATTTGAAGAACTCCTCTTCCATACGACCCAAAGTGGAAATGTAGCCAATGCGGTCAGTACGTATGCGTTGTCTCTCGGGGGGTATAAGCATCTCGGCTGGCGTCTCGGCGACTATCACCGAGGGTTGAGAATCACGGAACGCTTGGTAGCGGCTGGCAGCATCGGACTGCGAACGTCTTCTGGGAGCGATCGCCCTTGGTACGATCGCAGTCTGTTTCACCTGTCTTTGGGACACCCGCACGAAGCAGAAACCCAACTTCGCGAACTCGAGAGTGACTTGTCCCAAGAATGGGCTGAAAAACAATTGCGAGTGAAGCAGTTTTACGAAATCCTTCACTCTGACGATAATTCTGACGATAATTCTGACGATAATTACGATTTGTTGATGGAAAAACAGGAAGAATTGTACCGACTCTACGGTCCTTCTTGGCGATATGAGGATGACGAGACCCACGAATTCTACTACGTCATGGCAGTGCGCCAATCTCTTTGTGATGCGTTGCTGGCACGGGGCAAATTGGTTGAAGCGGAATCCATCGCAGACTCCATCATTAACCACCTTGAAGATGCACAACAGAGTCAATTACGATACGGGCCACTCGATGCGGGTTCCAATCCCTTCGGACGACGAGCGCAGGCTCGCTTTCTACTGGGAAAATCTGAAGAAGCGCTTTCTGACTTTGAGAAGGCCGAGGAATTGCTCGAGCTGATGCCTTGGCGATCGCGACAAGCACCTCTCTTAGGAGGCGTGCATACCGCATTACACGCAATCCTATTAGCACGACTGGGCAAACCCTCGTCTGCTAGTAAGCTCCTTCTCAAGTGCGAGATTAACAGAGCCAGAGAGTGTCGCCCCCTCTTAGGAGCCTTCTACGATTTAGCATTGGCCGAAATTTGTCACGTGCTTGCTGAGAATGAGAATGCTCTGAACCACTCCGCCAACGCGATCGGCTGGGGAATCAAGTCCGGACACCAAGAGACCTTTGTGGCGGGGAGTACGTCAAAAGCCCGCGCATTGCTGCGAATGGGAGACTGGGAGAAAGCGCGCGAAATCCTGAGCGAAGCCATCGAAACTGCAAGAAGTTGCGGCTTTCGCATCCTTCTTGTGGATGCCATCCTTGTATTTTCACATCTCCAAGCGATGGATGGAGACCTTCAAGGTAGCTTGACCCGATTGACCGAGGCACTTGACTTGGCCGAGAATGAGGATGGCGAATACAAATGGGGCAGAGGCAATGCTTACCATCTGGCTGGCGAAGTTCGACTGAGAATGGGCGATCGCGAAGATGCCTCGACCAGTGCGAGAAAAGCTCTGGCAATTCGGCAAGCAATAGGCGATGCGAAAATCAACAATACAAAGCTGCTACTGCAACAATTGTAATTTTAACCCGTCACTAAACGAGCTCACCTACAGTAAGGAGTCGAATATGGGTTTTCCCAAACCTTGGCCCACAGAGTGGCCCGAACCGGACAGAGAGCGACCCGAGCCGAGCCGAGAACGGCCTGACGATACCCCCGATCGAAGAATCCATCCAGAACCACAGCCCAATGTAGATCCAGAAGAAACGCCCATTGACGTTCCGGAGCTAAAGAATGAATTCCGAGCGGTCACTTGGGCCGTGAACCATGCCTGCAATCTGAACTGTACGCACTGCTACGACGTTGTGTCCGAGCCGAGGTTCGATCTCAATACTCGCGATGCCTTGAGGGTCATTCAACGTCTATTTGATGCTGGCGTTCGTTTTATCGCCTTTTCTGGTGGGGAAGCTTTCTTACGCAAGGATCTCTTTGATTTGATGGCATATTGTCGAGATTTGGGGATGGAGTTTGGTGCTCGTTCAAATGGGACGCGAATTACCGACGTGGTGGCCGCTAAGTTGAGCGTGCTGGGGATTTCAGTTGTGGGAGTGTCTTTCGATGGAGCAACCCGCGAGATTCACGATACCGTACGTGGAAAAGGCGCTTTCGATGCTGCGATAAGCGGACTCAGAGCCCTTCGCGCCCGAGGCATTCGCGCCCAGATGGAGGTGGTCTTAAGCCGCCAGAATGCCCATCAGTCAAGGGAATTTGTGGAACTCGGTCAGTCGATTGGAGCGTCTGAGGTCAATTTTTCTGCAATTACTCCTAACGGAAGAGGACTTGCGAGAAGTGCAGATTTGTTGGATCGTTCGTTGTGGTTGCAACTTACGGATACTCTCCGAGACGCGTCCAAAAAATCACCTATATCAGTAACACCCAACTGTGCTTTCGTCGGTATCTGCTGCGCCAACATTGAGCCACACGTGACCTGTGATGGTTGGATTACCCCTTGTTACCTATCAACCGAAAAACTGTTCCACGCGCTCGGGGTTGACCCAGCCGAATTCGCACATAGACTAGCGGCAAGTCGTCTGAGATACCAAGACGTATGCGGGCGAAGAGCGTGGAGACGTAACAATTAACGAAAAAACTAGAGATATCTGGTAAAATATCTTAATGTCTTATCAAATATTTTTCGAGAGGTATGAAACGCCATGTCTCGCCGAAAGAAGCCGCCCAATATTACGGGGTCACAGTCCAAACCCTTAGAAGATGGGATAAAGAAGGAAAACTTGACAGCATCAGAACCGAAGGCAACCAACGGAGATTCTGTATTGAAGGAGAAGACCCGAAGGAAAAGCCCATTGTCTGCTATGCAAGAGTCTCTACCCATTCCCAAAGGGATGACCTCGACAGACAAATTGAATTTCTACGTTCAAAATACCCAAACGCAGAAATTGTTCGAGAAATTGGAAGCGGACTCAATTTTAAACGGAGAAAATTCCTCAGTATATTGGAACGAATATGCAAAGGGAATATCTCAAAACTTGTCGTCGCTTACGCCGACAGAGCCGTGCGATTTGAGAGCGAGGGACGCTGAATCGCATTCAGCTTGTCCAATCGCTCTGTTGGCTTTCCCCTCATTGAATGGCTCTGTGAGCAAAATGGGGTTAAACTCGTGGTTCTCAACCAGAGAAATCTATCTCCAGAAACAGAACTCGTTGAAGATATCTTGTCCATCCTCCACTGTTTCAGTGCAAGGCTTTACGGACTGCGAAAATACCAAAAGCAAGTGCAAAAAGCGGTACAAGAAAAGGTCGAGGAATCAGACGAAGAAATTGACACCCAACAGTGTCAAGAAGCTCAGGGTGTATCCGTCTAAAGAATTACATCAAATCTGGAAAAGATGGGTCAATGCTTATCGATGGATATATAACTGGACCATAGCTCAATTGCGAGAAGGGTGCAAAGAAAGCACATACAGCTTGCAAAAGATGGCAAGAGAATGTGATGAACGTCCAGACTGGGTAAAAACATTACCCGGACATCAATTACAAGAAGCCGTCGCCGATGCTGTGGATGCCAATATTCAAGCCCGAGCCAATGGAGGAATCCCTAAGTTTAAATCCTGTCGTCAACCTTCCCAAGTGGTGAAATTCAAGGCCGGTAATTTTAAAAAGGGTCAGTGGTCTATCCAAAGAACCAAAGGCATGACTTACCGTAGTCCCGAAGGATTTCCTACTGAATGCGAATATGGAACGCAACTGGTATGGGAAAGAGGAGCGTGGTATGGTGTTTTTCCTGAAGTCCGCCCAGAAATCCCTACAGAGCAATCAAAAGTTATCGCCATCGACCCCGGAGTAAGAACCTTTGTCACGGGATACGATGGCGATAAAATCGTGGAATTTGGCAGTGGGGATATGGGCAAGATTCAAAGGCTTTGTTCTCACCTTGACCGACTAATGAGCCGCATTGACTTAAGCGCAAATCAACAACAGCGACGAGCAATGCGAAAAGCCGCTAGACGGTTGAGAGTAAAGATTCGCAATCTTGTCAAAGATGCTCACAACAAAATTTCTCGTTTCTTGGTTAGCCATTACAAGATAATTTTTCTTCCCACATTTGATACATCAGAAATGGTGGTGAAATCTGGGAGAAAATTATCGAAGAAAACCGCAAGGAATATGTTGTCTTGGAGTCATTACAAGTTCAAACAGCATCTTTGCCAGATGGCAAAACGAGAAAATGTTTTAGTGGTATTTTGCAATGAGTCTTATACTTCAAAGACTTGTCCCAAATGCGGTCATCTCCACGAAACTTTAGGTGGAAAGAAACAGTTCCAATGTCCAAAGTGTGGATACTCTGCACCGAGAGATTGGAACGGCGCTCGAAACATTATGATTCGAGCTTTGCAGGCAACAGCCATCTCCTTTACGGATGATGCTATACGAGTTCAAGGTGAATAGCTTTGAATAGGTTGAATGTTGCACACAGCCTCGGGTTGGGCAGAATAGTCCGAAGATTATGCGACCTACTGGAGTTTAGACGAAATCGGGAAAAAACAGAGAGAGGTAGACCTCGTTGGCAAAAGCCTCTCTCTGTTTCTTCTGTTTCTCATTTCTTCACTTGACATTAATGGGTTCGATAGGAGGAGAGTTATCGGGAATTGTATCGGGTGTATTTTCAGGAGGCGTTGTTTCTGTTGCTGGCGTTGTATTGGGTGTGGTTTGTTCTTCTTCTTTCTTGCAACCTTGTTCCGAAACCGTACCATCGGGCATCGCCGCACTACATAAATTCGCATTGCTTAAATTCGTTCCAAAGAGAAATGCACCTCTTAAATCGGCAAATTCTAAGGTTGCATGGCTCAGATCGGCATCGCTCAAATCTGCCTTTCTCAAATCGGCTCCATTGAGATTGGCTTGACTTAAATTGGCTTTCTGCAAGCGGGCTAAAGTTAAATTGGCTCGCGTTAAATTGGCCTCCTGTAATTGCGCGCGATTGAGGGTCGCCCGATTGAGATCGACATCGGTTAAATTGGCTTGCAATAATGAGGCATCATTGAGATTTGCTTCTCCGAGCAGAGCCCCTGTAAAATCAGCTCTAATTGCTGTCATCTGCGTTAAATTGGCTTTAAATAAATCCGCACCAATTAATCTCGCTTCTCGTAAATCTGCACTGCTTAAGTTGCTGCTGCCCAGATTGGCTGCTCGCAAATCGGCATATCTCAAGCCCGCAAATCTTAAATTGGCTTCCTCTAAATTACTACTTCTCAAGTAAGAACGTTCTAAGTTTTGTCCCCTTAAATCTGCACCCATGAGATTGCAGCGCTCGCAATCTCTCGTCTCGATGAGTTGTTGGGAATTCGCCTCAACAGTTTTACGGTTATCCAAATCGGCAGGATCTACCGGGAAAAAGCGATCGGGTTGAACGGTTTGGGCGTAACTTTTACAGTAAACTGCAAACAGCAAACAGGAGGTCGCAACCAATAAACAATTTACACTCAGTCGCCAGTATTGTTTATTCATTATTCTTCTAAATTCACTTGTTTTGTACTGAGAAAAATTATCTTTAATCAGTTATCAGTTATCAGTTATCGGCGAGGTACAACCAACAACCAATAACTAATAACCAATAACCAACTTTCCTATTTCGCCGAATAGAAAGCGATTTCAGCAACATCGCGAATTCCCGTCAGCCCTTGTCCGATAAATAAAAATAGAGCAACAGTATTGAGCGCAATATGAAGTCTGCGCCATGCCAGAGAGCGATCTTTGTAAATTTCTGGCACGATCGCCAGAGAAATGACCATTAAAATACTGGCAATCAAACCGTAGTAGTAATGAGACCAATACCACTCATTGCCACGACGAAAAATCCACTCTTGGCAGCCAATTATAATTAATCCCATACTCGTCAGCGTTGCAAAAAAAGCACGCCAGAATTTGAGTTTGACAAGATAGAGCAAAATGAGAGAAATTATTACAAATACAAAAGTAATAATCACAAAAATTGCCCGACCGGGTGTCTCGGCCAGCAAGTTTTTGCCAATGAAGCCTTTCGCGATCGTGGGATGAGCAAAGCCGATCAGGGATAAAATGATAACGCTGCCTGCCAGCCACCGTCCCATTTTAACGTGTTCGACACCAACGGCGGGGGGAATTTTACTTTTTGCTCCCGCCGCCATTTGCAAGCGACGAGAACGGGTTTGCAAGGAAAAATACGTGACAATCCCAATGAGGGGAAACACCCAAATTACAGCTAACATGGGATGAATCCAACTTGTTAGAAGTTCGACATTCATGAGTTTAGTTCTCTCGGCAACGATCGCATTTTATTACGAACGGTGGAGAATCGAGCACTTTTTTAAAGCGATTAAGTTGTTACCTTAATCTTGTTCGCTGTTGGCTCTTCCGGTGGCGAATCTCTCTCTATCCGCGAAGGAATCTCAATGATAAATTCTGTGCCTTCACCAACGGTAGAATGACACTTGAGTTGTCCGCCATGTTTATCGACCACAACTTGATAGGCGATCGAGAGTCCCAGTCCCGTTCCGCTACCAATGGGTTTGGTCGTAAAAAAAGGATCGAAAATATGCTTTTGGATTTCCAGATCGATCCCTTTGCCATTATCCGCGATCGCGATCTGAATCCAGTTATTCTCGATTAATTTTGTTTGAATAGAAATCGTTAGATTTTGCAATTCCTTATTGTTTTTTGCACTTTCAGTTAAAACATCAATACTATTATTTAAGATATTGAAAAAAACCTGATTTAATTGTCCGGCATAACATTCAATATTAGGTAAAGCCGCGTAAGATTTAATGACTTGGATTTTGGGAATACTTTTATCTGCGTGCAAGCGATGTTGCAAAAACAAAATTGTACTGTCAAGACTTTGATGAATATCGACAATCTTATTTTGCGCTTCATCCAAACGCGAAAATGTTCGCAATCCTACCACAATTTCTTTCACGCGATCGGCACCACTGCGGATTGACTTGAGGAGTTTGGGTAAGTCATCAATCAAAAATTCAAAATCTATTTCTTCTAATTTATCCTCAATTTCTGGACTGGGATGGGGACAAAAGTGTTGATAATCGTCGATAATATCGAGCAAATCTTGCGTATATTGATGAACGTGGGGAACATTGCCGTAAATAAAATTGATGGGATTGTTAATTTCGTGAGCGACTCCAGCTACCATTTGTCCCAAACCCGACATTTTTTCGGCTTGGATTAATTGGGATTGAGTCTGTTTGAGTTCTCTGAGGGTTTGTTCTAATGCGTCGTGATTCTTTTGAATTTCCTCAGCCATTTGGTTGAAAGCACTCGCAATACTATACAGTTCGTCCGAGCCTCTTAAATTGGCTCGAACGGCTAAACTGCCTCGCGCTAATTGTTTGCTGGTTTCAACCAAATGCGAGGCTCTTTTGGTCACGGTGCGCTCGAAGAAAAACCAGAGTAATGTTCCCAAAATGACGATCGCGATACCGTAAGACAAAGCACGGGTTGCCGCGTCTCGATAGGCTGTTCTCTGCTCGAGGGTTAAATCGTACTCGATCGCCAAAATCCCCACGCGAGAAGGAAAAATTTCCCCTGTCGCGAACTCCAAACCAATAGGGTGCAATGCCCACAAATGCTCCTTATCTTCGCTCGATATCACTTGTCCCCCTTGTCGGTCGCGAAGGCTTTCCACAGTTTCTGTAAAATGAGAAATGGGAGTTTCGGCGAGGATGCGATTGCGCAATTTCAAGCGAGTAGACCAGAGAACGCGATCGCGATCGTCTAAAATCAAAGCCATATTGATATTGGGTGCGCTCCCCAACTGAGTGACCACTAAATCCGCACCCCGCATATCTTGATGGCGATAAAGATACTCAAACAATCCCGCAGTTTGATTGCCGGTAAAAATTGCCTGTTGGGTCATTTTCGCTTCCACCTGTTTTCGAGCCAAGCACACCTCGCGTTGGAAAAACACGGCACTTAAAATTGTGCCAAACAGGAGCAGAATGGCAGGAATGGAAAACCGCAAGGGAAAAGGGAAGCGATTCATCAATAATAAAGAGTGAGGACTTCTTTTATGATAAGTCAATTTTTTCGGTACATAAAAACTAGAGAGAAATTTCTTTCACAAAGCGATCGTCAAATAAACTGTCTGTATTGACTTTGTTTTCGAGTAAACCCTGTTCGGTTAAAAAAGCCGATACGCGTTTGGCTCCTTCCCAAAGCTCTGGTTTTTCTCCAGACAATAATGCTTGATTTTTTGGCAAATCTACAAAACTCAACCCATTGAGAGATTGAATGAATTGTTCTTTGGTTACTCCTTGACGTTCCGCCATGCGCTGCATGGCATCATCGGGATTATCCTGAATATATTGCAATGCTTTAAACCAACCTTTTGTTAAAACCTGTAATTGTTTAGAAAAAGAATCTTTTAAGTTCTTGCGACCGATGATAACATCAATGATTTCACCGGGTATCTGACGGCTATCAAAGAGTATGTTTCCTCCGCGATCGAGTAATTGCGAGCGAATGGGTTCATAGGTAGCCAGAGCATCGATCTCTTTATTTGTAAAAGTCTCTATTTGTTCGGGGATTTCTAAGATGATTTGCTCGACGGCATCGGGAGAAAGATTGACACTTTCTAATGCTCTGGCTAATAAAAATTTTGCGACAACACTGGCATCTACACCAACAGTAGTACCTTCTAAATCTCGTATATTTGCAATATTGGGTTGTCCGATTAACGCATCTGCACCTTCAGAAATATCAGTTAGCAACCATACGCGAATATCGGGTTCTTTTTCAAACAATGAAAGAGTCGTATTTAAAGTAATCGCCATCATATCGATCGCTCCATTAACAAATGCTTGTATGGTTTCACCATTAGCAGAATATTCAACAAGCTGAATAAAATCTCGATCGAAGTAACCCAAGTCTCGAGCGAGATAAAGGGGTTCAAATCCCGGCCAAACCAAGGTTCCGACTTTTAAAGGTCTTTGGGGAGCGGTATTGCAAGCGATAAAAAGGGAGGTTATGAAAGCGATTGCGAGAACGGTCAGCCTTCGCGCAATTCGGGAATACTTCATCGGTTTCATTGCAATTGTTTCTCTGAGGTTGCTTCTATATCTTAATTTATACTTTCTCAAAGTCACATTTGTCGATAAACTTAATCTATCTATATATTTTTTTGTGCTTCTCTTTTAGTTTACTCGAAGAAAATTTTAAGTGACAAAAAAGAGAAGCAAAGAGAGAGAGCAAGATTGCGATCGCCGATTAAGCCAAAATACAACCTTGTCGAGAAGGAACATGAATCGTTAAGGTATGATTTCCTTCCCCAAGGATTTCTGCCGTACCATAAATAACGCGATAGTCGGTTTTGGTAAATTTTAAGTTCGCTGAAGTGGATTCTCCGCCGGCGTTCACAAAAATTAGTAATTCGGAATCTCCCCAGGTTCGTTTCAAGCCATAAATCATCTTTTCGGCAAAAATCACTTCATAAGTCCCCGTCCGCAAAGCCGGATATTGATGGCGCAAGGCAATTAATTCTTTGTGAAGTTTTAATAAGTCTCGATTCCAATCTTTTTCTTCGGGAAAACCCCAGCGATTATCGGGATCGATTCCTCCCGATAAGCCAATTTCATCTCCATAAAAAATGCAAGGGGCTCCGGGAAAGGTAAACAACAACAAGGTTGCCAGTTTAAAACTGTCAATATCGCCCCCCGCAATACTCAATAATCGTGCTGTATCGTGGCTGTCAAGAAGATTGAGTTGAGCGAGGTGAATTTCCCAATCGTAAAGCTCAAAAAGTTCCGTGATTTTTGTCGCATATTCGGCAGCATCGATCGCCGGAGCGGGATAATATTCTGGATTATTTAAGAGATTCTTATCGACCCGATCGCCGGCGGTAAACGCAATACTGGGGACGGCAAATAAGTAATTCATCACCGCATCAAATTGCGTGCCATCGAGCCATTTTCGAGCATCGACCCAAATTTCTCCGACAATATAAGCTTCGGGATTAATGGCTTTGACGCGATCGCGAAATTCTTGCCAAAATCCGGGAGTTTCGACTTCGGAAGGAACGTCTAAACGCCAGCCATCTATACCGCGATCGAGCCAATATTCTCCCACTTGCATGATATATTCTCGCACGTCGGGATTATCGTGATTGAATTGGGGCAAGGCGCGATTGTCCACCCAACTTGTATAATTGGCTGGCAGACTGCCATCGTAAGCTGAAAGGGGCCAGCCTTCCACTTTAAACCAATCCAACCAAGGGGATTTGTCCCCATGTTCGAGAATATCGTTAAAAAAGAAAAAGCCCCGACTGGCATGATTGAAAACTCCATCGAGGACGATCTTCATATCGCGATCGCGGGTGGCTTTTCTTAGAGCATCAAAGGCTTCATTTCCCCCTAACATGGGGTCGATTTTATAGTAGTCGTGGGGATGGTAGCGATGATTGCTCGCCGATTGGAAAATGGGGGTAAAATAGAGGGCATTAATGCCTAAATCTTGTAAGTAATCGAGGCGTTCGATAACTCCCCATAAATCGCCACCTTTATAACCGTCTAATGTGGGTTGTGCGTCCCAAGGTTGGAGAATGGGATTAAATTTTTGTCGGGAGGTGTTTGTTTTTCCCTTGGCAAAGCGATCGGGGAAGATTTGATAAAAAACGGCATTTTTGACCCAATCCGGTGTTTTAATCGTCATAGTAGCTCTTGAAAGTCTTCTCTTTTTACTTTTCTGCAATGATAAAGCTGGTCTGACCTTCCAAACAGTAATGAATCGCAACTTTCTGGAAACCGATGTCGTGTAAGAGTTCCCGGTAATCTTTCTCTGTTCTGGCGATCGCTCCCGGACTCGTGCAAAAATCTAACATGGCCTCCATTGCCCGATTGAGAGGCATTTGTCCTCGTTCGTGATAAATGGTTTACCAGAATATGACTTTTCCTCTGGGGTTAAGTGCCTGAAAAGATTTTTCGGCAAATTTTTCCCCCATTCTCTGCTGGGGATCGACAAGCATTTTCCTTGTCGCGAGAACGAGATCGTAGCGATCGTTTCCCCAATCATCCTGTGTGGAATCGCCAATGTGAGAATGAACGGCAGCGATATTCTCTTTTGATACTCCGTAGAGCTGACAATAATGCGGGATTTCCGCTAATAAATGCTCTAAGCAGGCATAAGTTACTTTCATCTGGGGATACTTTTTCAAGAGAAGAGAGCTGAAGCTCACTCCTACGCTACCAACAATAATAGAATTAATGTTGCCGAGGTTGACCTTTTGGAGTAGCTCTCTTCCGCACCATAAGAGGTAATTGTTCACTGCACTCAAGAACGCTCGATAAGAGCCTTGGCTATCGTGGATGTCCATATGTGCGGGAATGTCTCTATCATAGATAGCGTTCAAGGTCGAGGAAAGACCCAAGGCTTGCTCTGTCATGAGATCGAGAAGATAATGAGAAGAGAAAATATTCTTTTCTTTGAAAAACAACTCGCCAAAGTCACTCAATCGATAAATACCATCCCGTTCCTCTAGGAATCCTTGCGCGATCGAGATCGCACTGAGGGTTTTTACTGATTCTTCGGAAATCCCCATTTTGTGAGAAAGATCCTTCAAGCTGCAAGCTCCCTCGCAGAGAATTGAGAACAGCCCGAGTTTGTGGGCGAGAAAGAGGGCATTACAGTAACGATTGTAAAAGAATGCCTTTTCTACTTCTGCTAATTTCTTTCTATGTTTGAAAAGCGCCGCGATCTTTTTTCTGGGTAGATCGAAAACACCCATATTTTGGGCTTTTTTTAAGGCTTTAAACATTAATAAAAATGGATTGTCTATCGGTTTTCAAGTATACCTCTCAATTGGGAAAAACTTGTTCGGCCTCTTCGATCAATTCGTCTAATTCCTCTAAGGCTTGATTGACATCGAGGCGCAAGGTTCCCAAGTCGGGTTGCTCGAGTAAATTTAACAAAAACTCGCGCTTGCCTTTAACGGCTTCAATGCGTTCTTTGAGGGTTTGTTTGTCCATTACTTCGGTCATGGCGATCGCTCCTTGAAATGTAATATAGGAAGCCTAAATTTAAGCTCCCTAGGATAACAGTTTTCTATCTTACCCGATTCCCAGAATATAATCAAAATTTCCCGAACCGATATTGGCCTCTAAAATTTTGATAATTTGTCGGGCATTATCGTAAGGCCCGTTAATATAGAAGGGTTTACCCCGATGACCGAACTGTAAGGGAAGAATCGTATTCCACTGTCCCAAATGATCTCGCGTAACCTCAAAGTCCCTATGGGGTTCAAACCCCAAACGAGCAGCATAATAGATCGAACCGAGAACGATCGCTTGGGCTTCCTCTAAACTAATTTCTCGATAGCCCTCTGAAAAAGGCAGGTAAGAACTGCGCAAAAAATAGCCGTAGCGGTCTCTCTCCAAGACCCGAATTCCCATGGTATCTTTTAACCCCAAACAGAGATAATCGACAAGATAGGTACAAATCAGCAAGCGATGGTAATCTTGAAAGCGAGCAACGACAACCAATCCCAAACAACTCGATATTTCTTCCTCTCGTCCCACATCGTCTAAAAGGCGTTCCCCACAACTGAGATTAACCCAACAATTAGCGACCGGAAGCAGGTCTCCATCGCTTTTTAAGTCCGCGATCGCGGGTTTGCCTCTCACGGCGATCGTGGCTTTGACATCTGCCACTCGCATCCCCAAATAACGAGCAATTTGTCTGGGGGTAAAGTTACAAGCACGCAGAGCAAAAATTTCTCGTTCTAATTCTCGAGAGAGCATGGGTAATGGGTAATGGGTAATGGGTAATGGGTAATGACTTCTCTACTCGTTACTCCCCAATGGGTCATCGAATTGCTCGAATAAGGCAGTTAAAACGGTGTTGGAGAAGAGAAAACCTTCGGGATCGGTTAATCTTAATGTACCGCGATTGGAGCAGGCGAGATACTGGGAGAAACAAAGGGGAGAATTTTGAGAATCGAGACAAAGAATCCAACCTTTTTGATAGTAGGGTTCGATCGCGATCGCAATTCTCCGAGTTACCTCTGGTGCAAATTGCTCTAATTGTACGCCATCTGCCAAGCGCAATCCTAACATGAGGGTTTCAAGGAGTATATCTCGTTCTGACAATTCTCGGCTGTCAATTGTGGCACCTTTTTGCACCCAAGCGTAATAGTCTCGGCGAGTTCGAGGACGGGTAAAACGCTGGTTTTGGGTATAACTGGCAGCACCCATGCCAAAGCCATAATAAGCGCGATTTTCCCAATAGAGCCGATTGTGGTAGCATTGATATCCCGATCGCCCGTAATTAGAAATTTCGTAATGTTCTAATCCATTTTGGGTTAAAGTCTCCCGTGCCATACGATACATTTGTGCGGCATTTTCATCGCTGGGAAGTGGACTTTCTCCGGGGTGAAACTGCTTGCCAAAGGCGGTAACGGGTTCGAGAACCAGATCGTAACAAGAAAGGTGTTCTGGGGACAAATTGCAGGCGGAATTGAGGGAAAATTGCCATTGTTCGAGGGTTTGCTCGGGCAAGCCAGAAATCAAGTCTAAACTGAGGTTATTTGTCCCCACTTGGCGCAGGAGCTCGATCGCGGTAAAAATATCCTTGACGGTATGCGATCGCCCGCATCGTTGCAAGAGTTCGTCTTGGAATGCCTGCACCCCCAAACTCAAGCGATTCACCCCCGAGTCGCGATACCCTTGAATTTGTTCTCGGGTAAACGTCCCCGGATCGACTTCCATGGAAATTTCCGCATCCGAGGCAATGCCAAAATAGTGGTTGAGGGTGGTTAAAATTTGTTCTAACTGGGGGACGGAAAGTAAAGATGGCGTACCCCCTCCGAAAAAGACGGTTTCGAGAGTGTAATTCTTTTTAGGCGTTATTGCAATTTCCCGACACAAAATGTCAACGT
>JBFRWJ010000679.1:0-3952 GCA_051439525.1 Spirulina sp.
GCGATCGATCGAGTAATGCGATCGATGGTTTGCAGGAGGCGATCGCGTTGATAAACATATAATGGTGTACCATAACTGTCGAGCAGTTCTCGAGCCGTTTCTAAAGAAAAAGGAGTTTTTGACGACCGGAGATTTTGAATTTTTTTCATAAACGAATAGGGAGTAGGGAGTAATAAGTAACGATTACCAATTACCGATTACCGATTACCAATTACCAATTACCGATTACCAATTACCAATTACCAATTACCAATTACCAATTACCGATTTAAACATTTTCCATCCCCGATAAGGAAACCAAAAGGGATTGTAAAGGGAATTTTCTGTTTTGTCGGTTTTCCAGACGCGATCGCGCCAAATTTGCCAGACTAAAAGCAACCAAAGCACTTCCCCCATTCTACGACCGCGCAGGGAATTTCCCATTTGACCGAAAATGAGACGAAAGGGAAGATCCCCTTGAAAAATGCCCTGCGATCGCAATTGTTGGGGTTGCAACCACTGTCCCATTGTCCCCCATAATTCTCCCAGCAACCATTGCGTTGCAGGAACGCCCATGCCTCGTTTTTCTCGCCAAACGATATCCTGAGGCAACCAAGATTCTACCGCTCGTTTAAGGATATACTTCTCGCAGCATCCTTGTAAAAACAACGCTCCCGGAAGTTGAAAACACCACTCCGCTAAGGAGAGATCGCAAAACGGCGATCGCACTTGCAACCCGTATGCTGCAGCCAAATTTGTCGCCCGAGGGTGAATATTTTGCGCCCCTTTTAACATTAAAGTCCCCCGACGCAAACAATCCAAGAACTCCGGACAGCAGGCGCGATCGAGCGCATCCTCGAGCCAGATGCGGGGTTGCAGGGATTGAATTTTGGCATAGATCGGGGGGCTAAATATTTGTTTTTCCCAGCCGTAGAAGCGATGAAACGTGCGAAGATACTGATTAATGAAGTTGGTATCGCGATCGTAAATTCCCGCCGCAATCAGGGGCTTATTCGTCCATCCGGCAAACAATTGATCCCCCCCTTCCCCATTAAAAATGACCGCAGTTTCTTGACTCGCCGCCCGAGAGAGGAGATAAAGGGGAACGGTAACGGGATCGCCAAAGGGAAGATCGAGAGCCTCAACTGTCCCGACTAGCGCGCCTTTGACCTGTTTGGGGGTTACTGCAACTTTAACCAAAGGAGTTTTTAAAAACCTTGCAACCTTTTCCGCGTAGGGGGATTCGGGAACGCCTAGACTGCCAAAATCGAGAGTATAGGCCCGAACTTTAACTCCTGCTCTGACTAATAAGGCCGCCACGGTGGAAGAGTCAAGCCCCCCCGAGAGAAATACCCCCACGGGTTCCGAGGGTAAATCCTCTAATTGTTTGGCGATCGCATCCTTTAACAGTCCCTGCAATTGTTGCGTTGCTTCTTTTTCATCGACGGCTCTCTTCGGTAAAGCCTGCCAGTTATAGATTGTAACTTCTTTGCTCGCCCATGGCGATCGCTGCCAAATGCGTTCTTTTCCCGCAGGAAGTGCAAAGATATTTTCGATGGGGGTGAGGGGAGTGGGAACATAGGAAAAACAACAATAGCCGTATAATCCTGCCAGATCGATCTCGGGTGCGATCGCGGGTAAAAGCAATTGAAGATGGGATGCAAACCCAATAGTTTGTTTCTGCTGCAACCAATACAGGGGAGTGCGACCAAAAGGTTCTCGTCCTAAAATTAAACGATCCGAGTCTATTTTGACCCAAGCGTCAACTGCCTTTTTAATTCCCGATGCCGATCGCTGCAATTCTCCCACGTCCTTAAGGTTGCCCAGAGTATCGGAAAGACAAGCAAATTGCCAATTTTTCCCTGCCGAGATTTGCCAGTTTTGCGCGGGTGAGGTAGAGGCTTTAAAAAACTGATGTTTTGAGTCGATTTTTTCACCCCAATAACCCAGAAAATGGGTACATAATAAGCTCGATGCCATTTGCTTCAAAATTCAACACTGAACGGTAACTAACAAATCCGATAGTTGATTAGACTGAAAGAGAAAATAAGCAAGATTCCCCGTTTTCTGTTCCCCCATGAGTAATGCTTTTCGAGAACTGCTGAAAAAAGTTGGTAGCGGCCCCCATACGGGTAAAGATTTAAGCCGAGAAGAAGCTGCCGAAGCCACTCGGGCGATTTTAACCCAAGAGGCAACCCCCGCTCAAATTGGCGCGTTTTTAATCGCCCATCGCATCAAACGCCCCACCAGTGAAGAGTTAGCAGGGATGCTCGACACTTACGACCGATTGGGAACGCGGTTAAAATCTTGGCCGGATGCCCCCACCGTTACCATTATGGGAACCCCTTACGACGGGCGATCGCGTCTCGCTCCCGTTACCGTCCTCAGCGCCCTCATTTTAGCAGCCGCAGGGATTCCCGTCATCCAACACGGGGGGGAGAGCGCGCCCACCAAATACGGCATTCCCCTCGTGGCAGTTTGGCAAGGGTTAGGGGTTGATTTTACGAAACTTTCCCTTACCGGGGTGCAAACTCTCTTGGAAAAAACGGGAATTGGTTTTATTTATCTTCCCCAACATTTTCCCCTCGCTCATGGATTAATGACCTATCGCGATCAAATTGGCAAGCGTCCGCCTTTCGCAACGGTAGAGCTCATTTGGCCGCCCTATGAAGGGGAATTTCACTTGGCTGCGGGGTTCGTTCATCCCCCCACAGAACAGTTTATGCAGGGTACTCTAGCATTGCGGAAGATCAATAATTACACCTTAATTAAAGGCTTGGAAGGCAGTTGCGATCTCCCTCGCGATCGCACGGCCATTATTTCGGTTTGTCAACCCGATAAGCCAGAAATTCAACGTTTAAAGCTCAATTCTAAAGATTATCATCTCGGCGGCAAAGAAGTGCCTTTAGAATCTAAAATGCACCTGTTGGAGCAAATGCAGGATATTCTCCAAGGCAAAACATCTGAGTTAGGGAAAACAGCCCTTTGGAATGGTGGATTTTATCTCTGGCGTTGCGGAATTTGCCCGGATTTAACAACCGGATTGGAGAAAGCAGAATCTTTGTTCACTTCAGGTGCGGCGAGGCAGAAATTAGAGGAGATTCGCAAGGCGATCGCTTTTCAATGAACAATTATCAATGAACAATGAACAATGCGATCGCACCTCTTTATCGGAATTTTCTATTTGGGAGGAAATGCGATCGCATGATTTAGGAATGGAGAAGAAATGCCAAAATTATCAAAAATAGTGTAAACTCAACCAAAACTAAAACATTAAACTAATGACTAATGCCTCATTTGTTCCCGATCTCAAAAAAGTTCAACAAACCCTAAGTAATGCTCATTCAGCTTGTCAGCAAATGGAAGTCGCTGGTTTAGAGCTACAAGAAATTATCGATCGCTTAAAACAAAATATCCGAGAACAGCGTTTGAGACGATTAAAAAAAGTCTCGCGATAGATTGGAAATGAAAGCGATCGCACCTCTTTGCTGGGTTAGTATTAGAACAAGAGCTTATCGCACAAATCTTGAGGAGGGATATTATGCGAGAATCAGTGGTTTATCAACAACTCATCCGAGAAGGGAAAGAGGAAGGCATTCGAGAAACGCGCCAGCAGATTGCCCGTAATTTACTTGCTAGTGGCATGAGTTTAGAACAAGTTTCGGGTTTTACGGGATTATCGATCGCTCAACTCCAAGAGTTACAAGAAGATCGAGAGGAATGCGATCGCTCTTTTCAATGAACAATGAACAATGCGATCGCATCAATCCCTTCAAAAATGAAAAGAGCGTGACGCACCGTACCATGATTAGCGATCGTGGTCGATTATTGCAAGCCGTTACATGTAAGCAGTCGTTTTAATGCCGCGTACATTTGGTTTTGTGGTTTTCTTTCTTTCCAAGGGGTTTTATTTCTCTAGGCTTTATTCTATTTTTAAGTTTGAGGACCAGTCGAGTATACACAAAACCCAGCC
>JBFRWJ010000680.1:0-7403 GCA_051439525.1 Spirulina sp.
AGACTTTTGCGAGAACTGAATATCGCGAAAGTTTTGCACATTGTCATAGGCTAGCGCAAACCCCGCTGGATCGGCTTGCAGGCTGACCTGACCCGCCGCCACACCACCAACTTCCATCCGTCCCCCCTTTGCCTTGAGAGTTCCCCCATTCACCCTCACCTCACCTCCCAGTAGGGCGAGGGTCTGCCCGGGGTCAACCTCCAATGTTGAACCTTGAACCTGCATGGCACCGGGATTGTCGCCAAATACGAGGCCGACGGGGGCGCTAATGGTGAGCAATGGAGTTTGGGAATCCACCGCGCTAAAGGAACTCCCATCTGCAAATTGAAGGCTATCTGCCGTCGTGGCGAAAAACGAGCCCCCCAATTGCAATTGGGCTCCCGAACCGAATTGAATACCGTTCGGGTTGAGCAGAAATAAGTTTGCCGTACCGTTGGCTCGAATTAAACCGTTAATGACCGAGGCACTGTCCCCCGTCACGCGGCTGAAAATGTTCGTGATGTTGGTGGCATTATTGAAGAATGCAGACCCATTACTGGGGACGGAAAACTCGCTGAAACTGTGAAAGAGATTCGTTCCCGCGGTGTTCCCTCCGGTAATCGTGAAGTTGGGATTGCCCGTGACGGTGGTATTGAGAGTGCCATCGCTTGCGATCTGAGCCGAGGTTGGGAGAGAGGTTAAAATGACTCCAAAAGATGAGACAAGGGTGAAGCCGAAGCCGAGCCAAGGGAATCGCTTTTTATTAGAATTATAGTAAGACGACTGCTCGTGACGATCGCAATTCCTCGTTTTAAATTTTCTTTCAAGAGAGTCTAATCTTCGATTAATTAACATGAGCTACAAAAGAATTAAAGTGAGGCAAGATTGAGCCATACAGTCCGATGACTGGTATCTGATGACTCATGACTCTTCGAGGCAGCACATCTTACTGGGTTGGATACGGCGAATGCGATTTACCATCCCTCAAGCACTTCTGATGGGGTTGGATGTGGCGAATTGCTGCGACCCCGGCATCCCCAAGCGCTTCTGACTCGGTTGCACTTTCTCGGTGACTGAATTACTTCCCTGCCCCATTATACTTACTGGAGACAGAGAATCCCCTAAAACTGTGTTAATTATTGTATCCTAAAATTGCTCTTCCGTTGACCATCGAGTTGACTCCGGCAGAGAAGGCAGATGCTCGTCGCGATCGCCTTCCCTCGTTCACCGATAGATAACATGAGACTATCTTAAGAATTAGAGTGAGGAAGAGGTTGAGCCGCACAGTTCGTTGTTCCCAATGCCTCGAGGGAGGCGTTAGCTTCTGCATAAATCTCCACCGTGCCATCCCCTGCGGCTCGCCATCCCGTCGCTTCCACAAGGGGTTGACTGTCCGGTAACGGGTGACTCTTCGGCAAGCTCAGAGCATCGCGGGTGACGGGTGATTGGTGACTGAAAAGACGGGTGACGGGTGACGGGTGAGCGATCGAGAGATCCCGGACATCCTGCCAAGCATTCACGCCCGATCGCCGATCGACAGGATTTTCCGGCAAGCCGCCGCGACCGATTGCCACGAAACGGTTGTCTCCCAGCGCATCGCAACCCCGAGCCACTTGCTGGTCGGGGTCGAGTACCTCACTCTGTAACTCTGTACTCAGGGCTGCCGGATTGGTATTGGGATTGGAAATGGTCACAGTGCCGCTCACCCCAAACTGAGAACTGGCGGTGATATCGCTCAAGTCCGTCAATCGATCGCGGAACTCCAAACCGAAGATCCCGATCGCCGTGATGTCGATCTGCCCTCCATTCCCTTGAAAGGCATTGGCGATAATATCGCTGTTTTCTCCCGATACCGCAACGATGAAACCGTTGGCAATGTCGATGGTGATATTACCGCCGTTTCCCGTTCCTCCCGCTTCAGCAGAGATTAAAGCACCTCGCCGCATCAACAAGAGTTCGCTCACTTGTAAATTGATGTTGCCCCCTTCTCCAGAAGCAGTAGAGGCAGTAATTTGTCCTCGATCTTTCAACTCAAGACGATGGGCGTGTACTTGCAAATTGCCAGCATTTCCCGTGCCTTGGTTGCTGACCGCCAACAGCCCCCCATCGCTCGCGCTTAAGTGGTTTGTCTGCACGATGATATTACCCGAATCCCCAGTTAGAACAAAATCAAAGCCAAACGCTTGTGCGATTTCAGCTTCAGCGATAGTGCCGCTCGCGCTAATCCTGCTCGTCTCGGTTGCCCCCGGTAGACTACCCCTCACTTCTACGCGATCGGATGCAGTAATCTCAATATTCCCGCCTCGGCCCGCGCTCAATGTGGAAGCACTCACCGTTCCTCCATCCAGCACGCTGAGTTGTCGGGTATTGAGAACGAGATTCCCACCATTGCCGGTTCCCAGGCTGGATGTGGATATATTCGTGGGAATCAAAACTTCGGAGACTCCCCCAATCACCTCAATGGATTCCGTGGCATTGATCTCGACATCGCCACTATCCCCCGTTCCTAAAAATGAAGTTGAGGATAAGCTCGCACCATTGGTCAGACGCAAACGAGTCGTATTAATTGTGATATCTCCCGCATCGCCGCCAGCGAATAAGTTTTGGGCTTGTAATGAGCTGAACACTTGGGGCTGCTGGGGGACAAAGCCATCAATTTCAACCGACTCAGAGGCACTCGCGGTCACATTGCCCCCTTGCCCTTCACCGTAAGTTATCGCAGTGATTCGAGCGCCTTGACGGATTGACAAGCGGTTCGTTTGAATTTGCAGATCTGCACCCCCTCCCGACCCCAGAGCTTGCGTAACCATGCCGGAGCGAATTTGTCCATCCGACGAGATTCCCGCCATATCAACCGACTCAGAAGCCAGTACCGTTAGCTTCCCCGAGGCTTGCTGCGAGCCAAAGTTTTGCAGCAACAGCAAAGAGCCATCTTGCAGCGAAATCTGACGACCCGCTACTTGTATTTCACCATTGGCATCGAAAACAGCAGGAATATAGTCGCTAGCATCGATTAACGAACGGTTGCTGAGTTGGATATCGCCAAAATTAATCGTATCTGGGAAGTTTAGCGCCCAACGCCCATTGGTTTGACTCAATTCCACCCTGCCCGATCGCACGCTAGCGACCTCAACCCGTCCTCCCGGTGCAAACACTTCTCCTCCATCTAAGTTCACTTGATTTCCCACTAAAGCAAGCGTCCCACCGGAATAGAGTTGTACTCCTTGGGGAGTACCGGGGATAAAGGGAGAAAAAATAGGTTCGGTAACGGTGCGATTGTGTCCCGACCCCTCGACGCGAATTTGTCCTTGGGAGCCTTTGAAGGCTAAACCCACGGGGGCGCTGACCGTTAGCAGGGGATTGGCGGTGGCACTGCCGGCATTGAATTCCACGCCATCGGCAAAGAGAATGCTGTCGGCAGTGGAGGCAAAGAATGAGCCGCCAACACTGATAATGGCATTAGAACCAAAAGTAATGCCTGCCGGGTTGATTAAAAAGAGATTGGCGGTTCCGTTGGCGCTGATGATGCCCTCAATCTGGGAGATATTCCCCCCCGTGACCCGACCGATAATGTTCTCAATCGTCGTGGCGTTGTGGAATGCGGCAACATTGCCACTGGGGACGGAAAATTCACTGAAACTATGAAACAGATTGTTGCCCGAGGTCGTTCCCCCGTTAATGAGAAAGGTCGTTCCCAACGGGAAGACGGTGGTGCCGAGACTACCATCTCCACTGATTTGAGCTGAGGTGGAGGGGGCAGTGAGAACCGCTCCCAGACAAGAGGCCAGGGTAAAGCCGAGACTCAGCCAAGAGCATTGCCTTTTCGGCTGGCGATCGCGCCATCTTTGCGTTTTTAACATGAGACCATTAAGAACTAAAGTGATTCATCGATGCGTTGTCCCCAAGACCTCGGGTGGCCAGAAAATTCGCTTCTGCATCAATCTCCACGATTCCATTCGCCTTAACCCGCCATCCCGTTACATCCCCAAGAGGAAGTTTTTTTCCCTGATGACGATATTACTGCTTCCTTGCCTTATTATTCCCACAGGAAAACGGGAAATCGCGACAACTTTGCAGAAAAAACTACTTACAATTGCTTTCACAAGTTTTTCACAATTACGCTCTCAATTTTCATCGAGTTATCCATCCCAATAATCAAGCACGCAAATATACCGAAATCTTTGCATGGGGAAAGCGGGATAGGTGCGATCGCTCCCCCGCTTTGGCACTCGTTGAGCGCGATCGCGCCATCGTTGCGTTTTTAACATGAGATTTAGTGAGAAATCGTTCGAGCCGCACAATCCGTTGTCCCCAAGTCTGCGGGTGAGGGATTCGCCTCAGCATAAATCTCCACGGTTCCATCGGCCTTAGTTCGCCATCCCGTCGCTTCTACAAGGGGTTGACTATCCGGTAACGGGTGACTCTTCGGCAAGCTCAGAGCATCGCGGGTGACGGGTGATTGGTCACTGAAAAGACGGGTGACGGGTGACGGGTGAGCGATCGAGAGATCCCGAACATCCTGCCAGGCATTCAAGCCCGATCGCCGATCGCCGGGATTTTCGGGAATGCCACCGCGACCGATTGCCACGAAACGACTTTTCCCCACCGCATCGCAGCCCCGAGCGATTTGTTGGTCGGGATCGAGTACATCTCCCGACAACTCCGCACTTAGCTCTGCCGGATTAGTATTGGGGTTGGAAATCGTGACGGTGCCGCTCACCCCGAACTGAGAACTGGCGGTGATATCGCTGAACTCTGTCAATCGATCGCGAAATTCGATCCCGAAAATGCCGATCGCGGTAATGTCGATATTGCCGCCATTCCCTTGGAAGGCATTGGCAATGATATCGCTATTTTCCTCCGTCACGGTCACGATAAAAGGAGTATTAATGGTAATATTACCGCCGTTGCCCGTCCCGCCAGCTTCGGCAGAAATTAGAGCGCCCCGACGCATTAACAGGAGTTCGCTCACTTGCAGGTTGATGTTGCCTCCTTCCCCAGAAGCCGTCACGGCACTCAAGCGACCGCCATCTTTCAACTCGATGCGGTTGGCATTAACTTGCAAGGTACCGGCATTGCCCGTCCCTTCATTCCTGACCGTAACTTCGCCATTATCCGTCACTTGTAACAAATTGGTCGCGATTGTAACATCGCCGGAATCTCCCGTCAGGGTAAACGACAAGCCAAAGGCATCTAATAGCTCGGCATCGAGGATATCGCCGCCAGCGTTAATCAAACTGGGGTTCGGCAACCCCGGAAACGTCCCTCTGACCTCTACACTCTCTGAGGCGTTAATCTCGATATTGCCCCCGCGACCGCCGCTCAATGCAGAGGTATCCACCCGCGCTCCATCCAGCACGCTGAGTTTTCGGGTATTGAGAATGATATCTCCTCCCTCACCTTGGCCCAGAGTTCCCGCGAAGAGAGCGCTGGCATAAATGATCTCGGGGATGCCACCAATCACCTCAATGGACTCGGTGGCATTCACCCGAATATCGCCCGCATTCCCCGAACTGGTTCCGGAGGCGGAGTAGACGTTTGCACCATTGGTGATACGCAGGCGAGTCGTGTCGATGGTAATGTCGCCGCCGATTCCCGTATTAAGGTAGGCTTGGGCAGCTAGAATACTGGGAAGTTCTGGGTGCTGGGGCGTAAATCCATCCAGTTCCACATCCGTAGCACTGACGGTCAAGTTACCCCCTTGGGAACTCCCGTAAGTTTCGACGGCGATGCGACCGCCTTGACGTACCGCGAGCTGGTTCGTTTCGATCTGTAAATCTGCCCCTTGCCCCGATCCGACAGCTTGCGAAGCAATGATGGAGCGAATGCGCCCGTCTGATGCCAGACTGGTTACTTCGAGGGAATCCGAGGCGCGGATCTTTAGCGTATCCGCAGGTTGCGAGCCAAAGTTTTGCTGCAATATGAGGGAATCTCCTGTAACCGTAACTCGACGACCTGCCAATTGCAGGCCAACTCCGCTTCTTGTCAGGCTAGTGGCATCTACCGAGGCACGATTTTGCACGTGAATGTCGGCAAAATTGAGGCCATTCGGGTAGGTTAAAGTCCAGCGATCGCCGGCTTGACTTAGCCCCACAGTACCCGATTGCACGCTGCCGATTTCAACGCGACCGTCTATTGCTCCGACGATACCGCCGTTTAAGTTGACCTGATTCCCCACTAAAGCCAGCGTTCCTCCGGAAAACAGTTGTAATCCTTCGGGAATGGTCGGGGCAGAAACCAGTGGAAAGAGAGCGGGTTGGATAATGGTACGGTTGTGTCCGGTGCCATTCACTTGAATCTGTCCTCGGGAGCCTTTAAAGGCTAAGCCTACGGGAGCGCTGACGGTCAGCAGGGGATTGCTGGTGGGACTGCTGGTATTCAACTCTACCCCATCGGCAAAAAGAATGCTGTCGGCGGTGGAGGCGAAGAACGACCCCCCAAGATTCAGACTTGCCCCCGAACCCAAGGTAATCCCGGCTGGGTTAATTAAAAAGAGATTGGCGGTTCCTTGCGCCGCGATCGCGCCATCGATATAGGAAAGATTCCCCCCCGTGACCCGACTGAAGATATTTTGGATCGAAGTGCTGTTATTGAAGGTGGCGGATCCCCCCCTAGGGACGGAAAATTCACTGAAACTGTGGAAGAGATTCGTTCCTTGGGTTGTCCCTCCCGTAATCGTAAAGTTAGGATTGCCCGTGACGGTGGTGTCGAGAGTACCATCTCCACTGATTTGAGCTGAGGTTGAGGTGGCTGTTAAAGCCCATCCCAGACAGGAGGCAAGGGTAAAGCCGAGACTCAGCCAAGAGCATTGCCTTTTCTGCCGGCGATCGCGCTTTTGCATTTGTTGAGCGCGATCGCGCCATCTTTGCGTTTTGACCATGAGACGACCAAAGACTAAAGTGAGTAATCGATCCCGCAGTCCGTTGTCCCCAAGATCTCGAGTTCGCTTCTGCATACATCTCCACGATTCCATGAGCCTTAACTCGCCATCCCGTTGCCTCCCCAAGAGGAAGTTTTTGGACTGATTCTGTTCCCTGATGACTGCATTACTGCTTCCTTGCCTTATTATTCCCAGCGATCGCACAACCCAACCCATGACAGGTTAAGCCTCACAGTTCGTTGTTCCCAATGCCTCGGGGGGGACGTTGGCTTCTGCATAAATCTCCACTGTACCATCAGCTCGAGCTCGCCATCCCGTGGCTTCCACAAGGGGAGGTTGACTGTCCGGGAACGGGAGACGGGTGACGGGTGACGGGTGACGGGTTGAGAGATCCCGGACATCGCTCCAAGTATTCGCGCCCGATCGCCGATCGCCGGGATTTTCCGGCAAGCCGCCGCGACCCGTGGCTACAAAACGGCTTTTCCCCACCGCATCGCAGCCCCGAGCCACTTGTTGGTTGGGGTCGAGTACATCTCCCTGCAAC
>JBFRWJ010000681.1:0-14804 GCA_051439525.1 Spirulina sp.
GTTTCCACGATCGCATTAGCCAAACCGTGGCGCATCCCGGTCTGAGAAACAATGGGGTCGTAAGCCTTCACTTTTGCCCCCAAGCGATGCAATTGTTCGATTAAATCCAAAGAAGGAGCATCTCGCATATCATCGGTATTGGGTTTAAAGGTCAACCCTAACAAACCCACCACTTTCCCTTTCAGGATTTTAATTTCCTGCTGGAGTTTTTCCAACACGAGGAGGCGTTGGCGCTTGTTGACATTCACGGCAGATTTGAGAAGTTCTGCCTCGTAATTGTAATCGTCGGCGGTGTGGATGAGGGCCGAGACATCCTTGGGGAAACAAGATCCCCCCCAACCCAAACCCGCTTGCAAAAACTTCGAGCCGATGCGAGAATCCAAGCCAATGCCTTTGGCCACTTGCACGACATCCGCCCCCACGCGATCGCAAATATTGGCAATTTCGTTGATAAAACTAATTTTGGTGGCGAGGAAAGAATTGGCGGCATATTTAATCATTTCGGCCGAGTTGAGGTCGGTCATGACCACGGGCACCGGAGGTAAATCCTTATATTCTTCCTCGGCAAACGTGCGAACGACTAAGGGTTGATACAATTCTGCCATCATCTCGAGGGCTTTTTGGCTGTTGCTCCCCAAAACAATGCGATCGGGGTTAAAGGTATCGAAAACCGCCGAACCTTCTCGCAAAAATTCCGGATTGCTCACCACATCGAATTCTGCTTTAATCTCTTCGGGATTGCTGTCCCCTTCGGCTTTTTTCCGTTCGACGATCCCATCCAAGACGATCATTCGGACCCAGTCTCCCGAACCGATGGGAACGGTAGATTTGTTGACAATGACTTTATACCCGTCTTTGAGGTGGGCCCCAATGCCTCGGGCGACGGCTTCCACATAGCGAGTATCGCTGTCTCCCGTGGAGAGAGCAGGGGTGCCAACGGCAATGAAGAGAATGTCGCTATTATGGACTCCGTAACCGATATCGGAGGTAAACTCCAGTCGTTCCGACTTCATGCAAGATTGCATCAGCTCGGACAGTCCGGGTTCGTAAATGGGAGTTTGTCCGGACTTCATGAGTTTGACTTTCTCTTCATTGTTATCGATACAAACGACATTATGTCCGATGTGGGATAAACAGACTCCCGTGACTAAACCAACATATCCCGTGCCAATGACACAAACGCGCATAATTTTAAATCCTCAAAAAATTGCAAGTACGGCTATAGACGCTAGTTATGATGAATGAGTGATGAAAGATGCTTTCTCATTTCTGACTTATTTTTCCCTCTTCGGCAAGGCGATCGCGAAAATAATCGATTGTTAATTTTAATCCTTCCTGCAAGGGAACGGTGGGTTGCCATCCCAACCATTCTTTCGCACGGGTAATATCCGGCTGTCGCTGTTTGGGATCGTCTTGGGGGAGGGGTTTAAAGGCCAGTTCGGCATCGGGATTTACCATATTCTGGATGGTTTGCGCCAATTCCAAAATGGTATACTCTCCGGGATTGCCAATATTGACGGGTTCCGTGCGATCGCTATTCATGAGGCGAATAAAGCCTTCGATCAAGTCGGAAACATAGCAAAAACTGCGGGTTTGCGACCCATCGCCATAAACGGTTAGAGATTTTCCTTGCAGGGCTTGAACGATAAAATTACTCACCACTCGCCCATCGCTAGGTAACATACGTTCTCCGTAAGTGTTGAATATGCGTACAACTCTGACATCAACATCATTTTGGCGGTGGTAATCATAAGTAAGAGTTTCTGCAACTCGCTTACCTTCATCATAGCACTGACCACAAAATACGGCGCGCCCATTTCGACGAACAAAAACCACATGATTCTTTACATTCACACAATAAACACGACCAAAGTAATGAATCTTTTCTGGCATTACCATATTAGTATCTCGAGCGGGTCGAATATTAACCCGATACAAATCTCGACCGATCGCATGAGGAACGACTGATGCAGCATAACCACAACGGAGGGATAATTCCTGCACGTCATCGGCAAGTTGCTTAGATTTTGTGTAATATTGATAGCCATTGCCGTTAGTCTAACCATCTCCCATCATCAAGGCATCAAACAAAATCAAAGATTGCCGTTTTGATAAATGCAAATATTCACGGGGAATATATTTATCGCCAGACTTGCCGAGAGGAAGCAAAATATCGGCGAGCTGCTTGCTACAAATCCGAAATTGATGGTCGTCGGAATCAGAGAATTTAAAACCCACTCGACTCAAACAGTCGGCAATCTTAGCACGTCCTTCCGGATAGTGTTGGGCAATCAAGATATTGTAATCGGCGACATCATCATCTCGACTGTTAACGGTACGCACTCGTTTGCGAACGTGAGTACAACCTTCAGAAATGTAATAACCTAAAAATTCTAACCAATCATCCATACGGACGCGATCGTCATGAATTTTTGCATTTCTTGGCGCTTTTCCGAGTTCATACCATTCCCGTTCTTCTCCAAGAAATTCTGCTCCCGTTAACACTTTCAAACTTGCCCAATCTACCTCTTCATCCGCCCGTAAAAATTTTAATTTTCCGGTTTTACTGCGAACGTACATTCGATGATTGGGCGTCACACAAAGATCGAATTTAGAATTAGCAAATCTTAACAAATTCCCAACATAAGGTTGCACGATATATTCGTCGGGAACGTGATATTCAACTTGATTGTCGGGGTTGAGAGTGGCAACGCGATCGCCGCGATCGAGATCGGGGAAACGAACCCAACCCTTTTCCGTTAATATCTCGGTTTCGCGATCGTAACAGGCACGAATGCCAATGGGATTGACGTTACCGCGATAGTCTTCTGACTGGGGATGAACTTCGGGATCGCCATAAACTTCAGAAGTAGAAGCGAGGAAAAATCTGGCTTTGACGCGTTTGGCCAGTCCTAGCATATTTAACGTCCCGATGACATTGGTTTTAATCGTCTTAACGGGGTTGGATTGATAGTGGACGGGGGACGCAGGACAAGCGAGGTGATAAATTTGATCCACTTCGAGGCGAATAGGTTCGGTGACATCGTGACGAATGACTTCAAATTTAGGATTACCGAGCCATTGGAGGATATTGCGCTTGTTGCCCGTATAGAAATTATCCAAACAGATTACTTCGTGGCCGGCTTGCATCAGGCGATCGATGAGGTGAGAACCGAGAAAACCCGCTCCTCCCGTGACTAAAATTCTCATAGGGTCAGATTGTTCTGTTTTTAAGTCCGATCTAAGATTAATCTTGACCCATGCTGGTGTCCAGTTAAATCCTCTTAAGATAAAGTTTTGGTAAAGATTTGTAAGTGCGATCGCTCATTCTCTTGGCATCAGCTCGATCGTTGTTTACATTTGAGAGGAGACAACAGACTCAATTGCTAATTTTTCGCTCTTACATAAAAATCTTTGTGCTCATCAAATCTTCATAGATCGAACATTCTCGCATCTCCTAGGTTGGAGTCCGATCGCCGCTCGCGCTCTAGATTTTCCCGATAAGATAGTTTTTGCTCTTATCATCGCACATCGCCATTCATCGAGAATCGAGATTGTCCCATGTTCAAGAGTTCTTGGCAGTTTTTCAATCAGAAACAACGATTTCGTCTGGGTTGCAGCCTGTTTATTGTCGCGATCGCGCTGCCCGGGGTGAGCCTTTATACGATTCAGAGTATGAATCGTTTGGCAATCCTCACCCAGAAGCTCTACGATCATCCTTTTACCGTCAATACGGCTGTTTTGCGCGTGGAAGCGGGAATTATCAGCATGCACCGTTCGATGAAAGACGTGGCTTTAGCGAACGATCCGACAGAACTGGCCGCCGCCGCCCAAAAGGTCGATCGCATCGAACAAGCCGTATTTGAGGACTTCGACCTCATCTTGGCGCAGTTTTTGGGGGATAAAACCACCATTGAAGCAGCTCGCCAGAAATTTGCGGCATGGAAACCCATTCGCGATCGCGTCATCCAACTCCGTCAATGGGGCCAGATCGCCGAAGCCGCAGCGATTACCAAAGGGGAAGGGGCCGAATATATCCAAGATTTACTGACCGACATTGACGAGGTGGAAATCTTTGCGGCCAATAAGGCCGCCGAATTTCTCGAAGATTCCCAACAAGCGCGACAGCGAATCATCCAGCTCGCCGCCATCGCGATCGTCTTGACCAGCATTGCGATCGTCTTTTGGGTCATCTGGATGTCGCGGCTGCTCGCCAAGCAAAGACAGGCACAAACGATTCTCGCCTTAGAAGCGCGGCGATCGGAAGCCTTACTGAAACTGCCCGAAATTGCCGAAACCGTGGATGAAGCTACTTTCCTGCAACGGGGACAAGAATTCGCCGAAGACCTGACCGACAGCCAAATTGCCTTTATTCACTTTGTGAACGACGATGGAGAAAGCATTGAATTGGTCGCTTGGTCTCGCCGTACCTTACAGCATTACTGTTCGGCTGCCTACGATCGCCACTATCCCGTCAGTCGGGCCGGCATCTGGGCGGATGCCTTGCGCCAAAAAAAAGCGGTGGTCTTTAATGATTATGCTACCTATCCCCACAAGCGAGGGTTGCCAGAAGGTCACGCCCATCTCCAGCGCCTCATTAGCGTGCCGGTCATCGAAAACGGTCGGGTTGTCATGCTCACCGGCGTGGGCAATAAATCCGCCAACTACACCGACATGGATGTTGACACGGTGCAACTGATCTCCAATGCCATCTGGCGCATCGTTCAACGTCGCCGCTCTCGGGACAAACTCGCCGCCAACGAACGACAGTTACGGGAAGCGCAGCATATCGGCAAAATGGGGAGTTGGGAACTCGATCGCACCACCGACCGATTGATCTGGTCCGATGAAGTCTTCCAGATTTTTGAGGTTTCCTCCCAAGACTTGGCCCAAACTTACGACGCTTTTCTCGAACTCGTCCACCCGAGCGATCGCGAGTGGGTTCGCCAAACTTATCTGAATTCCCTGAGCGATCGCACCCTCTACGACTGCACTCACCGCTTGCTCATGCCAGATGGACGCATCAAGTACGTGCGGGAACGCTGCGAGACTGACTATGCTGAAGACAACCGTCCCCAACGCTCCATTGGCACCATTCAAGACATTACGGATCGATTCCTTGCCTCGGAGAAACTCCAGCAAGCCGCAGCCGTTTTCAGGAGTACCTTGGAGGGAGTGGTCATTACCGACTTGCAAAGCCAAATCTTGGACGTGAATCAAGCCTTTGTGGACATCACGGGGTACGAGCGAGAAGAAGCGATCGGGCAAAACCCCAGCCTTTTGAAGTCCGGACGACACGATCGCGCCTTTTACGAAACCATGTGGCAGAGTTTGCAGGAACGAGGATATTGGCGGGGGGAAATCTGGAATCGTCGTAAAGACGGCTCGGTCTACCCCGAATTACTCACCATCACCACGGTTCGCGACGATCTGCAACAGCCGAGAGGTTATGTCGGGGTCTTTTCTGACATTACCAAATCCAAGCAATTTGAAGAACAGCTTTATAAACTGGCTCACCACCATCCCCTCACGGAACTTCCCAATCGACTCTTGCTGAACGCGCGCTTGCAACACAGTTTAGAACAAGCTCGGCGACGGCAGGTCAACCTCGCCGTCTTGTTTATCGATTTGGATCGTTTTAAACAGATTAATGACAGCTTGGGCCATGCTATGGGGGATCTACTGCTCCAGCAAGTGGCCGATCGCCTGAAACAAGCCCTGCGATCGACCGATACGGTAGCACATCTCGGTGGCGATGAGTTTGTCATCCTGCTGGAAAATACCTCGAATCCCCGAGAAATTTCTCCGGTTGCGGTCAAGATCTTGGAACTGTTAAACAGCACCTTCGTACTCAGAACACAACAGATTTACATTAGTGCCAGTATTGGCATCAGCGTGTATCCAGACGACAGTCAAAAAGCATCGGAACTGCTGCGCAATGCGGATACGGCGATGTATCGAGCCAAGAAAGAGGGGGGCAACACCTACCGCTTCTACACTCGGGAGATGACCAAGACGGCCTTTGAACATATTTTGATGGAAAATGCCCTGCGCATGGCTCTCAAACAGGAGCAATTTAGCCTTGTTTATCAACCGCAAATCGATCTGCATACCCAGCAATGGATCGGCATGGAAGTCCTTCTCCGATGGCAGCATCCCCAGTTGGGAAAGATCTCTCCCGCCCAGTTTATTCCCATCGCCGAGCAAAATGGCATGATTCGGGATATTGGGGCTTGGGTTTTGCAACAGGCATGCGTGCAAGGGCGAACTTGGTTAAATCGAGGGATAGATTTTGGACGCATTTCCGTAAATGTAGCCGGATCTCAGATTCAAGCGGGGAATTTGCCCGATCTCTTGGCAGAAATCTTAGCAACTACGGATTTTCCCACTCAACACTTAGAGTTGGAAGTGACCGAAAGCTTTATTATGCAGCGACCTCACGAGCAAATCGAGTTGTTGCGAACCGTGCGGGATATGGGCATTCAATTGGCGATCGATGACTTTGGTACCGGCTATTCCTCATTGAGCTATCTCAAGCATTTGCCCATTGATAAACTGAAAATCGATCGCTCTTTTGTGCATGCCATTACGCAGAATCGCGATGATATGGCCATTTCCGAGGCAGTGATTGCCCTCGGAAAAGCCTTAGAACTGCAAATTCTTGCGGAAGGAGTGGAAACTGAAGAACAGGCAACTTTTTTGAGAAGTAAGGGATGCCATCAAGCTCAAGGTTATTTCTACTGCAAACCGGTTCCCTCAGAGGCAATCCCTCAGTTGTTGCTGGCTTCCTTCAGTTAATCCAAGAACAACCAGCTTGTTTTAACCTAACCTAAAATTGACTTTAAAAATGCCCAAGAATCGCTAATCTCCTCAATCATTTTTGTCGTGGGTTTCCCCGCACCGTGTCCCGCTTTGGTTTCAATGCGAATGAAAACCGGACGATCGCCGACATGGGATGCTTGCAAAGCGGCGGCAAATTTGAAACTATGGGCAGGAACTACGCGATCGTCGCGATCGGCAGTGGTAATTAAAGTCGCGGGATAGTTCGTTCCCGATTTTAAATTGTGCAAGGGAGAATAAGCAGATAACGCCTTAAATTCCTCCTCATTTTCCGGCGAACCATACTCCGCACACCAAGCCCAACCAATGGTAAACTGAGGGAAGCGTAACATATCCATGACTCCGACTGCGGGTAATGCCGCTGCAAATAAATCCGGGCGTTGAGTCATGCAAGCACCCACCAATAAACCCCCATTACTGCCACCTGCAATTGCCAGTTTTTCGGGTGAAGTATAGCGTTGAGCAATTAACCATTCTGCTGCCGCGATAAAGTCATCAAAAACATTTTGTTTGTTTAATTTCATCCCTGCTTGATGCCACTCTTCTCCATATTCGCCACCCCCGCGCAAGTTTGGCATGGCATAAATTCCTCCCATTTCCATCCAGACGAGATTGGAGACGGAAAAAAACGGAGTGAGAGAAACCTTAAAACCGCCATAACCGTATAAATAGGTGGGATTATTTCCATCGCGTTCGATCCCTTTCTTATACGTCAGAAACATGGGTATTTTTGTGCCATCTTGACTCGTATAAAAAACCTGCTCGACGACATAGCGATCGGGATCGAAGTCCACATTGGGTTGGCGAAATAGCGTACTTTCTCCTGTTACCATATCGTAACGATAAATCGTTGTCGGCGTTGTGAAACTGGTGAAGGCGTAAAAAGTTTCTGTCTCCTTCCGCTTGCCCGAAAATCCTCCCGCAGAACAAATTCCGGGTAAGTCCACTGCTTTGATAAATGTTCCGTCGAGGGCAAAAATTTTAATCGCCGTTTGCGCATCTTGAAGATAGTTTAAGACAAAGCGATCGCTGAGAACTTTTACCGATTGCAATGTTTCTGCACCTTGGGGAATAATTTCTCGCCAATTCTCTTTTTCGGGACGATTGATATCGATCGCAATTAAACGCCCTCGGGGAGCATCGAGATCGGTACTCAACCAAAAAATCGAACCCTCATTCTCAATAAAATTATAACTCGCTTCCAATTCGGAAATCAGTTCGATAACTTGTCCCTGCGGATCGCGTAAATCCTTATAAAAAATCAAATTGCGTCGCTCCGTTCCCAACCAAACATGAATAATTACATAAGCCCCATCTTCCGTCACATAACCGCTAAATCCCCATTCTTTGCGATCGGGACGATGATAGATGAGAATATCTTCCGATTGTTCCGTTCCGAGGCGATGATAGTAGAGTTTTTGGAAATAATTCACCTCTTCAAATTGCGTTTCTTCGTTGGGTTCGTCATAGCGACTGTAAAAGAAGCCTCGAGAATCGCGAGTCCACCACGCACCGGAAAATTTAACCCATTTTAGCAGATCGGGTAAATCTTCTTTGGTTTCAATATTTTTGATTTTCCATTCTTGCCAATCCGATCCGGATTTGGAGATACTATAAGCGGCAAATTTGCCATCTTCACTAATCGAAAGACCCCCTAAAGCAATCGTCCCATCTTCCGAGAATTGATTGGGGTCGAGTAAGATTTCCGGTTCGTCTTCCAAGTTTGTCAAAGTGTAGAAAACATCTTGATTTTGTAAGCCATCATTTTTAGAATAAAAATAGCGATCGCCTTGTTTCCAAGGAATGCCATATTTTTCATAATTCCAGAGTTGCGTCACCCGATTTTTGAGGGTTTCTCGTTCGGGAATGTTTTCTAAATAGGCAAAAGTAATTTTATTTTGTGCTTCGATCCACTCCCGAGATTCTTGCGTATGGGGATCTTCTAACCAACGATAGGGATCTTTGACTTCAAGACCGTGATAAACATCAACGCGATCGCCTTGGCGGGTAAGGGGATAGGAAAAACTTTGAGAAGTTGCTGTCATTGTTATTCGATTCAATAAATCAACCCATTGTAAATGATTTTCTGCGATTCAGCAAGTAGAAATAAATCTTAAAGAATGGGAGTTTCAAACAATATCAAAGAGAGGAAAAAATCGAGCATAAAAATGGCGATCCACGTCGTGACGACAGCATTAGTAGACGATTGTCCCACCTCCTTTGCCCCTCCCCTAGTGGTTAACCCCCAACTACAGCCGATCGCAGACACGACAATACCAAAGAGCAACCCTTTCAGCAAAACCGCCAGCAGATCCAAAGGCGTTAAAAACGATCGCACCGATCGCAAAAACAACCAAGCATTGAGATGATAAAACTGCTCTGCCGCGAGCATTCCCACTACAATGCCAGTGGCGATCGCGCAAATCGTTAATAAAGGTAACATCAAACAACAAGCGATCGCCCTCGGTAAAACCAAATAATCAATCGGATCCGTTTTCAGCATCATTAACGCATCGATTTGTTCCGTAACCTGCATCGCCCCCAATTCCGCCGCAAACGCCGATCCCACCTGTCCGGCGACAATACTTGCCGTTAAAACCGGGCCCAACTCCCGACAAAACGCCAAAGCAAAAGCCCCTCCCAACGCCTGAATTGCCCCAAAGCGATTTAACTCCCGTGCCGTTTGAATGGTAAAGATGGCACTCGCCGCGATCGCGATTAAAATAACGGGAAGAAGGGAGCGAGGTCCGGCTTTAGCGAGCTGCTCGAGCAAAGCCCGGGGGTAAAACCTACCCTTGAAGAGACGCAACCCGAGTTGTCCCACGAGGAACAGTGCCAAGAAGAACCGCCAGAACCAAGATTGCTCGAGAAAATTTTCGGGTTTGGAGTTGGACATCGAGTACAAAGAAATAGGGTGCAGCAACAAGAGTCATTTTTGTGCGAACAGAAAAAAATAGGGGCAGATTCAGATGATTATGAATAGGCTACACCACGGCACCGCGATCGCGACGAACACCATGACACGGGTACAAGGAAATATCTTATCGGCCAAAATTTTATCGGGATTATTGGGATTTTGTGTCGGAGATGCTTTGGGAGTTCCCGTCGAGTTTTGTTCGCGATCGCAACTGCAAAAAAAACCCGTGACGGGAATGCAGGGATATGGTACCCACGATCGTCCCCCCGGAACGTGGTCCGATGAGAGTTCTTTGATGTTTTGCGTCGCCGAGGCACTTTCCTTAGAAGATATTACCGCAGATGCTTTAGTCGATGTTACCGCCAATCTCCTCTCTCGCTGGTCCGATGGGGAAATTTGGCGGCCCCAGGGTTGGCATTTCGAGATCGGGCTCGCGACCGCCAAAGCGATCGCTCGCTTGCGAGAGGGAATTTCCCCGCGACTGTCGGGAGAAATGGAAGAAATGAGCAACGGCAACGGTTCTCTAATCCGAACCCTTCCCTTGGTATTCTGCTATCATTTATTGCCCTTTCCCGACTTGCTCGATCGCGTTCACCTCATCTCTAGGATCACCCACGCCCATCCGCGATCGCAAATGGCCTGCGGATTTTATGTCAGCATTGCTATGGATTTACTGCAGGGATATTCTCCCCAAGAAGCCTATTTACGCGGGATCGCCCGGGTTGAACCCCTGTATTGGCACCCTCCCTACGGGGCGCAATTATTCCATTTTCATAAGATTATTGGCGGCAATTTAGCCGAACTGCCTCGGAACGAAATTTCCTCGGGGGGCTATGTCATTCATACTCTCGAAGCCGTTCTCTGGTGTCTGTTGAACGGTTCTTCCTATTGCGAAACGGTTCTAGAAGCCGTGAATTTAGGAGAGAGTACCAACGCGATCGCCGCCTTGGCGGGAGGATTGGCAGGGTTGTATTACGGGGTTAAAGATATTCCTGCCGACTGGATACAACAGCTTGTAGGATTTTATGACATTTTGGCCTTATCGGAGCAATTGGCGAGCAAAATTTTGAGTTGAAGGGTGGGTACTATTAAAACAGGTGAGGATGACGGATGAAAAACAGAGAAAGAAATTTCTCGTTGAGGAGCGGACGACTTGCAAGAAGGTTGCAAGGAACTACAGAATCTCTGCGGTTGATGGAACAAAGGAACTGCTTGAAGCGTCTTTTTAGGTAGAGTTTGCTTCCATCCCAATTGATGAAAACCAAAAGCAAGCAGCACTTTGCCATCGGGAAGGAAGTGCGGGAGGTCAGTGCATCATGAAGGACACGAAAACAGTTGTTTGTAATTGCGTTTTTGTATTGCTGTTGTTAAACTTGCTGTCTCTGGGAGTTTACCATCTCTGCAATACCCCCGAGGAACTGGCAAAATCGGAACGATTGAGCATTCTTGAAGATCCGATTACTTTAATGGTTGCCGACAAGAACCAAAAACGAGCATCTCGATAGTAGATTGACGTGACGAGCGATCGCACCTGCGAACGTTTGACCGAGGTCATCCCCCACTCCAAGGTTGGGGGACTTCGATCGTAGCACTTAAACGAAAAAAAGATTTCGTCTGAGTGTGTATATTCTGATGCGTTGTCTGGTGAAGGCGGAGGAGTATTTCATTCGTCCGATTCCAGTGGAGGTGGAGAGTTGGGGAGAGTGAAGACTTGAGAATTGCTCAACTCGAAAAAATAGAGGATCGGGCTTTTTTGAGGGAGCGAAGTGAAGAAAAAAGCAGGAAAAGGCAGGATTTTTACTGGCTATGGAGCAAAGTGGTTGTGAGTGCTAAAATAGAGAGAGTTTGGTTCTGTGGTTTGAAGCGATGGACGAACAATGCTCAAATGATACTTTTCCTGATGGTTTTTCTGAAGATATAGAAATAAGTCTTATGACTAGCAATTTATCATCAGAGGAAACAAAAACTTGGACTTTCCTCTTAAAGTATGCCATCTGGCAGTTCCAAAAAATTCACAAGATAGAAGAAGCTAAAGAGCTTTTTGATCGAGGAGAAGAATCGTATCGTAACCATCAATTCTCTAAAGCAATAGAGTATTGGGAAAATTCACTAAAAATTTATCAAGAGTTAGATAGCATTCAAGGACAGGCCAAGACTATTAATAGTTTAGGAATAGCTTATAGCACAATTAAAAAGTATGAGAAAGCTCTGAGTATGTTTGGGGTTTCTTTGGAAATTGCTCGGAGTAACAAAAATGGTTTAATGGAAATCATTACTTACAGAAATCTAGGTATTTTTTATAGTATTTTAGAGAATTATAAGCTGGCTTTTGATTATCATGATCGATCCTTAAAGAAAGCTAGAGAACTTAATGACATCGATCAAGAAGCTCTATCTTTGCACAAGATTGCTAGTCTATCTTATGTTTTAGATGACTACGAAAAAGCCATTATCTTCTGGACTGAATCGCTTGAAAAGGTCAGAACTTTGCAACATGAAATACCAGAAGCAATTATATTAGAACATTTAATTCAAAGTTATCAGACGACAGGTCAATATGAACAAACAGTTAAATCGTGTTATCGACTTTTAAAATTAGCGCAAAGACATAAAAACTTTCGTGCTAAATTTTCATATCTTTCTACGTTAGGGCAAATTCATCACACATTTGGGAAATATAATAAAGCTATTAATTATTATAAACAAGCTCTAAGAATTGCAAAAGGAAGTGATTTCGAGAGTTATTCGTCAATGGCTTATTATGGATTGGGAAATGTTTATTATGCTGTAGGAAATTTTCAGCAAGCATTGAACTATTATTCTAAATCTTTAGCAATCGCAGAAAAGAACAAACAAAATTCACTTCAATCCTTAATTTTAAGCGATTTAGGCTCTACTTATAATGCTTTAGGAAATTTTGAAAAAGATCGTCTATTACAAAAAAAAGCTCTAGCTCTATTAAAGAATAGCAAAGAACCCAGATATAAAGCAAGAGTTTTAAGAAAATTAGGTTATGTTGAAGATTCAATAGGACAATATATAAAAGCAATTGAATTTTATGAACAATCTTTACTGATTCTACAAGATAATAGAGATCCCTATGAAGAAGCATTAACATTTGGTGCATTAGGTATTGCTTATTATAGTTTAAATGATTACCAGAAAGCCCTTAAATATCAAGAAAAACAACTAACTATTTCCAGAGAGATTGGATATCTTTATGGAGAAGCGGCATCTTTAGGAAATCTTGGTCTGACTTATAATGCTTTACAACAAAATTGCAAAGCACTTGCGTATAAACTAGATGCTTTGCAAATCTCTAAAACAATTGGCGATCGTAAAGGTGAAAGTATAGCTTTAAACAATTTAGGTTTTACTTACTTAATATCAAATCAATATGATAATGCAATAAAGTATTCATATGATAGTTTTCTTATTGCAAAAAAAGTTCGTTTTCTTTCAGGACAGTTTTACGCATTAAAGACCGTTGCATTAGCTTATGAAAAAAACAACAACATACAAAAAGCTCTTGATATCTATCAAATTGCTTTCAATCTTTCTTCTCCTACAGAATTACCTAGAGAATATTTTATAAATGCTAGAAATTTTGGTAATCTAGCTTTTAAAATCAAAGATTACTCAACAACGATTACCGCCTATGATAATGCACTCCAAGCTCTCGAACAACTCTGCTATCTCGATGATTCTCCAGCTTCAAAACAACAGCGACGCAGCCAAAATATCACAATCTACGAGAATATGGTACGAGCTTGTTTGCACCAAAATAATCTTGAAAAAGTCCTTGAAACTATCGAACGCAGCAAAGCCAGAAATCTCGTAGAACTCCTCATCAATCAACAGATTACTCCCCAAAATACTCCACCCGAACTCTGCGAAAAACTGCGTCAACTCCGTCGCGATATTTCTACCCAACAACATCAAATTCAATCGCTACAAAATAATCCCTTCGACTCCTTTTCTAACCTTCCCACCCCCAATAATCGCCTCGAACTCCTACAACAAAACCTCAAAGAAAGCAAAAAACAACTCAATCAACTCCTCGATCGCATCACAAAATGGGATTCCAACTTTGAGTTTACCCAACGAGTTACCCCTATCTCCTTCGCAGAAATCCGCACCCTCCTCGACGAAAAAACAGTCCTCATTGAATGGTATCTTACCGCAGAAGCCTTTTATGCTTTTATTGTTACCGGAGATGCCAAAATTCAATATTGGCAATCGACCCCCGAAGACAATCAAAAACTCCAAAACTGCCTCAACGACTACCTACAAACTTACCGACAAAATTATAAGCACTGGAAATTTAAACTCAAATCCTTTCTACCCGAACTCGCTCAAACTTTACATCTTGATGAAATCTGCGATCGCATTCCCAAACAATACCAAAAACTCATCCTCATCCCCTATCGAGAATTACACCTTATTCCCTTCCATGCTTTACCTTTGAGCGACTCGCCAACCCTTTTTGAAAAGTTTTCTCAAGGTATTCAATATCTCCCCAGTTGCCAAATTGGACTGATTTCTCGCAACATCCTCCACAACAAAAACAAGCAACAAAAACACCTCTTTGCTATCCAAAATCCTCTCGAAGATTTGCGCTACACCAACATTGAAGTACAAGCGATCGAGCAATATTTTAGTTCCCATACGATCCTCCCCGAACGTCAAGCTACAAAATCAGCAATAATAAATTCTGACTCTCTCAAAAATAGTGATTGCTTGCATTTTGCCTGTCACGGTTCTTTTAACGTGCAGAATGCACTCCTTTCCACACTAATTTTAGCAGAAAGCAACCTTCCTCTCCCTCCTCCCAAGGATGAAAATAATCGCTATTTCAAATTTAAAGATGAAATTATTGACCGTGAAAAATGTATAACTCTTCCCAATCTTTTCTCTCTCAATTTACACCAGTGTAACCTCGTCACCCTCTCTGCTTGCGAAACTGGATGGATTGATATTCAATCTCGCAGTGATGAATATATTGGTTTACCCAGTGGTGTTTTATTTGCAGGTTCTTAGAGCTGTG
>JBFRWJ010000682.1:0-4541 GCA_051439525.1 Spirulina sp.
TTATTATATAAGGCAGAAATATTGAGGGTTAACAGGATGTCTTGACCGCGATCGGTAACGGTTAATTGATTGCCCAATTCGTCTACGGGTTCTAAACGCGACGTAAATAAATCATCGCGAATGGAAACGAGATGATAATTTGCACCAAAAGCAGCAGTCCATTCAGGACTAAAGGCTTGAACGTATTCTACGCCAAACCCGAGGGTATGATAAAAGGGTTCCTGACCATTGGGTAAATTGACCTCCCGATCGCCCCCCTTAAAAGCAGGATATTCGGTGCGAATATTGGCAACATTGAAGGATAATCTCGAGGAGTCGTAATCATAGAAATAACTGAAATCGAAACTCAAAGATTCAGAATCAAAAACCCAAATATCTCCCCCGAGACTGAGCAGCATATTATGATTGCTATCTCCGAAGTCTTCAAGGAAATAAACGGCTGTGGATATATTCGACGAACTGCGAGTTCCTTTGAGAACCGGTTTAGCTCTAAATTGTCCTTGTAATACCGTCGGTTCTCCAATGAAAACGCCAATTCCGAAGTTATTAAAAAAGGGAATATTGAGATCTACAGTTAATACTTCTTGTTCGACTCCAGTATTATCAGTCCTAGAATCAGCGTTATTATCTCCACCAGAATTTTCAGTTTCATTTCTCTCTTGTACGAGAAGGTCTTCCGCTTCAAAACTAACTGCTTCTGGGGAAGGAAATGATTTTATTTCTGCGATTTCATTCTCTGGATTTGTTGCTGGAGGCGAAATCGAGTCTTGTTGCTCTGAATTTTCTGCATTCGCGATCGCATCAGGGTTTTGATTCTCTGCGATCGACGAATTATTAGCTTCAAGAATTAATTCATCTAACCCATTAAAATCATCATTTTCTTGTCCTTCTAAAGACTCCCATAACGAAAATAAAAAGGAGTCAATAAATTTATTCTTGTGAGAGAAGTTGGCATTCTCGCTCATTAGGTTTTCACGGGCGCGATCGCGTTCTCCAACCTCCGAATATTCCTTCTCCAAACTGAAGTCTTCAACTTGTGTTTTTTCCTGATTAAGAGTCTTAACTGAAAACGGGGGTACGGATTGAATACTTTTGATTTTAGGGGAAGTAGATTGCCCGATCTGAGAGAGCGCACTGTCCGACCCATTTTTTATTTCTTGTCCCCAAGTTTTTCCCCCATATAAATTTATGGCAGTCGAGCCCAGCAGGACAAGACTGAGGCGAAGAATTGAGGTAGCAGATAAAGTTGACATAGAGCAATGTTGAATCAATAAGTTTTGTGAAGATTGACGATGACAACCAAACGGTAGAGAGTCTCAAACAGTTAACCCGAGGGGATCGGCTTGGATGATTCGTCAAGAAACGCGATCGCTGACCAAATTATATCGCTTAAAATTGCGCTATTATCAATGAAATATTTGATTTAAGCAAAAGAGTAAAACAGGAAGAAGTAGGGTTCGTTACGCTGTCGCTAACGACACCCTACGCGATCGCAAAATTATTGTTTCCTTAGCGAAGATAACAAGTTTCTCCCAGAGAAGCGATCGCGCCCAAAAATGAACCCGTAAAGCCAAAAATATTACTCCCCACGACTTCGATCCCCGCAATTTTATTGACGAAAAGGATGGCGATTTCCCGCAAAACTCCCTTGCCAATTTCTTCCCCAACGCCTCAAACTGCACCCGCATCTGTACAATAAAGAACACGCCTAAAGGAATCCCTGCAAGATTCCGCCTCACGCCCCGATCGCGGGCAACCTCACACCCAAACCTTGTCGATGAGCCAACTGTATAACGCCTTTACGCTCTTTCTCAGCTTGCTTGTGGAAGCTTTACCCTTTCTCTTATTGGGGGTATTGCTTTCGAGTGCCTTGCTGTTTTTTGTGGACGAACGGCAACTCGTTGCTAAAATGCCGAAAAATCCCCTTTTAGGTTCATTTGTCGGCAGTTGCGTCGGGTTTTTATTCCCCGTGTGCGAATGCGGTAACGTCCCGGTTGCCAGACGTTTGCTGACCCAAGGTGCGCCCACAGCCGTCGCGATCGGCTTTTTGCTGGCTGCTCCGACCATTAATCCTATCGTGATTTGGTCTACATGGGTAGCCTTTCGCGATCAACCAGAAATCGTCCTTTGGCGGGTGATTTTTTCTCTGATCGTTGCCACACTTATCGGTTGGATCTTCAGCTTTCAGCAAGACCCCAGACCCCTCATGCAGCCGGAATTGGCCAAACGAGTAATCAATCGCTTAACAGCATCCGATCGCCAGAATCGCGACAACAAAAACGATCCGCCTTTATTGCGATCGGGGACTTTTTTATTGGATCGATCCGGCATGCCGGTTCTCATGGAAGAAGCACAATTGGTTGCCAATTTAGCCTTTAAAGATAAACCCAAAATCTTCAATCGCGACAAACTGCGCTTATTTCTCGATAATGCCATCCAAGAAATTCGAGAATTGGGAGGAATGTTAGTTCTAGGGAGCGCGATCGCGTCAGCCATTCAAGTTTTGGCACCCCGAGAATTGATTTTAAACTGGGGACAAGACCCCATTACCTCGATTTTGGCCATGATGTTTTTGGCGGCTGTCGTATCAATTTGTTCCACCGTCGATGCCTTTTTCGTACTGGCTTTTGCCTCGGCTTTTACCACGGGTTCTCTCCTCGCCTTTTTAGTCTTCGGTCCCATGATCGATATTAAAGCGATCGGGCTGATGCTCTCTATTTTTAAACCGCGAATTATAATTTATTTGTTTGCAATTGCGGCACAATTAGCCTTTGTTTTAACACTCTCCTACAGTTATTTTTTCTGAAAAAGGGAAGGGGGAAGGGGTAATCGGTAATAGGTAATCGGTAATGACCATGAAACAACTAGAGAACTTAAAACAATTCATTTTTGGATTGAAGCAAAAACGTTCCAATCTCTCCCGTCCTCAAAGGAATGGTAAGGGCGTTTTTAACTTCAAAACTTTTTATACGCAACTTTTACCGTGGCTCGATGTCTTTGCCTTGCTCAACTGGGGCTTGTTAATGGTGAAATATCGCCTATCGGGTCAACTGCAATTGCTCATTCATCCCAACTATTTTACTTTAGTGTTCGTGGCTGGCCTCGTTCTCATCGTCCTCAGCGTCATTAGAACGTGGCAATTGCTCAAAAAACTCCGACGCGGCGGCACAAAAGAACCCGAAGTTCGTCATATTACGGTATTTCCCCCCGGGGTGGCCACCTTCTTGCTGGCGATCGCGGCGATCGCCGGACTCCTGATTCCCCCCAAAATTCTGGCCAGCGATACCGCCCTACAACGGGGCATTACCGAATCCCTCCCCTATACCCGCACTCAAGTGCAATCCTTTGCCGCCCGCATCAAACCCGAAGATCGCTCTCTCATGGATTGGATTCGCACCCTCAACGCCTATCCCGAACCCGATGCCTATACCGATCTTCCCGCCAAGGTTACCGGATTCGTCGTGCATTTAGATAGCCTGCCCGAGAATTATTTACTTATTTCTCGCTTTGTCATTACTTGTTGTGCAGTCGATGCTTATCCCGTCGGACTTCCCGTCAAACTGCCCTCAACCCGAGAACAATTCCCCCCAGATAGCTGGTTGGAAATCCAAGGCACCATGACAACCGAAGAACTCAATGGAGAACGGCGATTGGTCATTCAGGCGATCGAGGCCAATAAAATCCCCACCCCGGCCAATCCCTACGCATTTTAACAGTCACCAATTACCCATTACCCATTACCCATTACCCATTACCCATTACCCATTACCCATTACCCATTACCCATTACCCATTACCCATTACCCATGAAAAAACAATATATCGATCTCTATGCCATCGATCGCGTTGCCATTGTCGCGATCGCGATTCTCACCGTGATTGCAGCATTGCTGATTTTAGGGGGGTGGTTGTGTTGGGGAGACACATGCCTGATCCAAACCGGTCCGAAAGTGCGAGAGTTCAGTTGGAGCGATCGCATTGTCAACGTCCGAGATACTGCCTTTGTCATGAAATTCAGCCGTCCGATGTCCCGGGAAAGCGTTGCCAATAATCTCAAAATTACCATTCCCGAACGACCGGACATCGAAGATCCCCTACCGGGAAAAATGAGCTGGGCGGGGCGGCGAATGGCTTATACCCTCGATTTTCCCGCCCCCTATGGCAATAGCTATCGCGTGGATCTCCAAGGAGCAACCGAAAAATTTCAAGGCAGCGATCGCCCGGGCAAGCGCTTGCGACCCTTTCAGGCCGAATTTAGCACCCCCGATCGCGTTTTTGCCTATATCGGTTTGGAAGGAACAGAAAGAGGCCGACTCATCCTCTACAATTTTACCCGACAGGAAAAAATTCCCCTGACCCCCTCCCGTCTCGTCGTGACGGAATTCCAGCCTTATCCCGACGGTAAATCCATTCTCTTCGGTGCCGCCGATCGCGAAATTACCCAAGACGGACTGCTCGAGCAAAAACTCTATCGCGTTTCTACGGGACTCTCTAGCGATGGCGACGCGGCCCGACCCATCGATTTAGTCTTGGATAACGAA
>JBFRWJ010000683.1:0-21198 GCA_051439525.1 Spirulina sp.
GATCGACGGATCCCATAATCACGTCAATACTGCCGAGAATTGCCACAATATCAGCAACTTTTACCCCTTTCAGCAAGCGAGGTAAAATCTGTAAATTGTTGAAATCCGGGGCGCGAATCTTAAATCGCCAGGGGAAAACATTATTATTGCCAATAATAAAAACGCCCAATTCCCCTTTCCCGCTTTCTAAGCGAACGTAATGTTCTCCTTCCGGAATTTTAAAAGTTGGGGCCACTTTTTTCGCCACATATTGATAGTCAAAGTCATTCCATTTTGACTTTTTCCCTTCTGCCATGCGCTTAGCTTCCAAATTTTCGTAGGGTCCGCCGGGGATTCCCGCGCAAGCTTGGCGAATAATTTTAACCGATTCGCGCATTTCCCGAATGCGGACAATGTACCGTGCAAAACAGTCTCCTCCCGTTTCCCAGTGAACGTCCCAATCAAAATCATCGTAACATTCGTAATGGTCAACTTTCCGTAAGTCCCACTTCACCCCAGAGGCACGTAACATCGGTCCCGACAAACTCCAATTAATGGCTTCTTCGCGGGTAATCGTTCCCACCCCTTCGATGCGACGGCGGAAAATGGGGTTATTGGTGATTAATTTTTCGTATTCGTCAACGGTGGGATCGAAATAATCACAGAAGTCCAAACATTTATCGATCCAGCCGTAGGGGAGATCGACAGCAACGCCACCCACACGGAAATAGTTGTTATTAATCAAGCGCGATCCCGAAGCCGCTTCCCAAAGGTCGTAAATCATCTCCCGTTCCCGGAAAATGTAAAAGAAGGGGGTTTGCGCGCCAACGTCGGCGAGGAAGGGTCCCAACCAGAGCAAATGATTGGCAATGCGGTTGAGTTCCAGCATAATCACGCGGATGTATTGGGCGCGTTTGGGAACTTCAATATTCGCAAGTTGTTCCGGGGCGTTGACGGTAATGGCTTCGTTGAACATTCCCGCCGCATAGTCCCAGCGACTCACGTAAGGAACGTACATCACCGTCGTGCGACTCTCGGCAATTTTTTCCATCCCTCGATGGAGGTAGCCGATCACGGGTTCGCAGTCGATTACGTCTTCGCCGTCTAGGGTGACGATCAAGCGCAAAACCCCGTGCATCGAGGGATGGTGCGGTCCCATGTTCAAGACCATGGGTTCGGTTCTAGTTTCTATTTGTGGTATAGATCGGCAATGTTCCCTCTATTTTCGCGATTTGGGTGCGGTAGCTGACGGGACGGGGTTCGAGGTTGCCCGATCGCTCGCCGCTTTTTAATGTTTGTTTACATCTTTCCAGATTATATCGGCAATGGGGGAATGAGGTAGAGTTAGCGGGAAGATTTGTGGCGATCGCTCCCCTCAAATTCCCCCAAAAATTAAGCTAATCTAGATTTATTGTCAAGCTAGAGATCGTGAAAATCTTACTGGTAGAAGATGACAATCGCATCGCGAAGCCCCTTGCTGAAGAACTTCACCACCAAGGCTATGTTGTCGATTGGGCAAGGGATGGCATTGAGGGTTGGGAATGCGCTCAAATGGTTGAATACGACCTGATTTTATTGGATTTAATGCTACCTCGCCTCGATGGGATTAGCTTGTGCAAGCGGTTGCGAAATACAAGATATAAGGGCTTTATTCTCATGCTCACCGCTCGGGATACTTTAAGCGATAAAATTATCGGTTTGGATGCCGGTGCCGATGATTACCTAATCAAACCGTTTGAACTGGAAGAACTGACTGCCAGAATTCGCGCTCTGTTGCGCCGTCCTCCCGAAATGCGATCGACAACGTTATCTTATGGCAATCTCGAACTCGATCCTCACCTTCACGTCGCGACTTATGGCGATCGCGAGTTAACATTAACGCCGAAAGAATTTTTACTGTTGCAATGCTTTTTAGAATATCCCAAACAAGTTTTTACCCGCAGAAAGTTACTGGAAAGACTCTGGGAAATTGACAGTATTTCCGGAGAAGGAACGATCAAAACCCATATTAATAATTTGCGTCAAAAAATCGCCTTAGCGGGCGGCGATCGCAAAATTATTGAAACGGTTTACGGAGTGGGTTATCGCTTGGGCAAGGATAAATGAGTCAGGCTTGTTGCGTTGGTTCTGCTCGAAGCAAACTCTATAGCAAGTCTATTTGAGTTGTAAACAAACAATCTAGCAATGGCAAGGGTTTCAGCATACGCGAACTTCACATCTCAATTGGTTTTGCTATAGAAGCGATAAAATAGAAAAATACTCTCGTTCCTGCGATATAATTCATCTCTCCCCAAAACAGAAAACGCTGTCAACATTAGGATCGAACATCTCGAACGTTTATTGCGAGAAAATAATATTGACCCCAACCCCTAATCCCTAATTCCCACCTAATCCCTAAAATGCCGACTTTACTCGCTGCCAAAGACTTAAGCCTTTACGACCTCGAACAACGCTTCGGGTTGCAACTGGCGATCGCCCCCGATCTTCTCGTTCCTTGGCTGCAAACTCAACCGCCCCTTACTCCCCCCGAACTCGAAGACCTCGATCGCATTCGTCGCTACTACCTCAACCTTAACCGCCGCCGTCCCCTCCTCGAAGACCTTGTCAAAATGGTCGTGCTGTCTCCATTACTGGCAAGAGCGGGTTTCTACGATCGAGACTTTGAAATCAAAACCGAAGAAAAAGTCGAAATTACCATCAACGATGAAGATACGATCGTGCGCGGTTTCATTGATATTTTGATCGTTCAACAACAACTCTGGTTACTCGTTATTGAAACCAAACGCACCCAAATTAATGTCACTACAGCCTTGCCACAAATTCTGTTTTATATGCTTAACAGGCCGAGCGATCGCCCCATCTATGGCCTTGCCACCAATGGACTCGAGTTTATTTTTCTCGAACTTGCAACCCAAGACGAGCAACTCTATTGCCGACGTTCCTACGCCCTCTCTCTCGAACGGAATGGAGAAATTGAACAAATTTTGAATGCCCTCAAGTTCTTTAGCCAACAATTAGAGGTTAGGAATTAGAGGTAACGATTAACTAAGGTTCTTGATTTCGGAACAACGGGCAGACTCACGGTAAAACAAGTTCCCTGCTCTAAGATGCTGGACACTGAAATATCCCCTGCATGGGTGCGAGCGATTTCTCTCGCGATCGCTAATCCCAATCCTACCCCTTCCGATTGATACGAACGGGCGCGATCCGCTTGCCAAAAGCGATCGAAAATGCGATCGCAATCTTCGGGAGAAATGCCAATTCCCGTATCTTCAACGCGCACCAAAATCTTATCTTCTTCTCGTTTGGCATCGATCTGAATTTTGCCTTTTTCGGGGGTATAGCGAAGAGCATTTTCGAGTAAATTCACAAACAAGCGAAATAATAACACCTCATCGCCAACAATTTCTAAATCGGCTTCCAGATGACCGATTAAATCGAGTCCTTTTTCCATGGCTCTCGCATCATAAATTGTTAATAAACTTTGCAATAATTCGGTTAAATTAATCGGTTGTTTTTGCGTTTTGACTTTCCGATCCAAACGTGCTAATATTAATAAATCTTCTGTCATGTGGGTAAGCTGTTTGCTGGCACTGGCGATGGCACTAAATTTCTCAAAATCTCCTTCTCGCATACCTTGAGAATATTTTAAAGCCACGGCTGCATTAGTCTTAATCGCCATTAAAGGACTCCGCAATTCATGGGAAGCATCGGCAGTAAATTGCTGTAAGCGTCGATAACTTTCCTCGATGGGTTTCATGGCTTTTCGAGTCAGGAACAGTCCTCCCGCACCGCTCAATCCCAACGCGATCGCCAAACCCATTCCCAACCCCCAATCTAAATGCTGGATGGTCTTTTCTAAATCCTCTAAATCTCGGGCGACGCGCACGTAAGCGATCGCGTCTCCATCTTCAGCAGAAATAACGGGAAAGACGATAATTTTCAACGATTGGGGTGCGTATATCGTTTGCACGGCTGGCTGGCGATCGAGGGTTGAATTCAGGCGATTTTTGCCAATTTGAGCCAATAATTTTCCCTTGCGATCGAACCATTGGACTGTAATTTCTCGGGGAACGGTCAGCGCTTCTAAGCTGTCTTCATGTTCTGTTTCTAACTCGGCTAATTCATCTTCTTCTTCGAGTTCTTCAGATGCGAGTTGTGCGAATTCTTTTAAGTCTTGGACGAGTCTTTGATGCAGGCTTTTCGTAAAGGTCAAGCGAATGGCGATGGTAAATACACTTAGGATCGCTGCCAGAATGACTAAATAAGAAATAATGAGTTGTCGGCGAATTTGAGAAAACATGAATTTGAACTCATTTTTAAGGAGCTTTTATCAATTGAAAAAACCCGATAAAGTATTATAATCATATCGGGTTTGATTGTACGCCTAGCTAAATTTTAATGGTTAATCCCCCATCGACAACGAGATTGTGTCCCGTAATATAAGAGGCTTCATCAGAGGCGAGAAATAAAACGGCATTAGCAACTTCTTCCGGGGTTCCTTGACGAGCGAGCGGAATGGTAGCATCTAAAGAAGATTCATCTAAAGGAGTTAGTTCGTAAATGGGATCGTTAAAAGGCGTATCGATCCAACCCGGAGAAACGCTATTCACGCGAATGCCATCTTTAGCATATTCAACAGCAAGCTGTCGCGTCAGATTAATTAATCCCCCTTTTGTCGTATCGTAAGCGATTAAATCCGGTTCTCCCATCATTCCCGAAATCGAAGCCGTAATGATAATAGAGCCTCCCCCTGCTTCCTTCAATTTCGGAATGCCATATTTGACACAAAAATAATGTCCTGTCAGATTAACCGCAAGAGTTTTATACCAATGTTCCTCTTCTGGCGTGTCGGCGGAACCCACAATTAAAACCCCAGCATTGCAATGTAAAATATGAACAGTACCAAATGCTGCGATAGTTTGTTTGTATAATTCTTGAACTTGTTGGCGATCGCTAATATCTACTGGAATCGCGATCGCTTCCCCACCGCGATCGCGGATTTCCGCAGCTTGTTTTTCGGCTCCTTCTGCATTAATATCAGCAATAACCACTTTAGCTCCTTCCCGAGCGAAAAGTTTCGCCGTTGCTGCCCCAATACCCGAAGCCGAGCCCGTAATCAGAGCAACTCGATTGTCTAAACGTCCCATAAAAACCGATCCTATATCTAAAGATTATCTCTTGAGTTTCTATTTCAATTATAGTTGCTGCGATCGGACAAATTTTTCTTCAAAAATAGAAATAAAACAATGCGGTTGGGTTGAGACAATACAACCCAACTGACGGTAGATTTAAGGACTTACTTTTTGCCCGGCTTCAGGAGGTAAAGTTTTAAAGGGCAAACCGTTGAACTTTTCACTGCCTGCCACTTTCCAAAATGCCGTTACGAAAGTGACGATAAACAGCAGAAAAATACCAGAAAGGGTCAGAACATATTTGTGCATCGATTGGATATGAGATCGACGATTTACATTCTGCGACTCGTTAATATTTTGCACGATTTTAATCTCCCATGAAGAAATAACAGTACGAAGGCATCTCAGACTCGTAATCATACGAGGCTCGTTGTTGCGCTTTAGCGTCTCCGCTCGAGTTGAACTACTTCGGCATCAAAGGTAAGTAAGGAAATAAAGGATGCCAATTCATGACAGTTGCAGCCACTAAGAAGAAAAACAAGCAAAAGAAAATCGTTCTAAATTTAATCTGTTTCTTGTGCCACAGAATGCTCAAAATCAACCAGCTCGAGAGCCAAGCGATGAGCATGATAGTTTGTTTGCCCGTATAGCTGCCAATTTCGCCATAAACTTCATCGGCATTCTTGCTGCCGGGAATCCAATCTCCCAAACTCCAAACAATCGTATTCCATACCTTGAAAATTGAAGTAAAATGCTGATTGACCATCAACAAAAAGCAACTGAAAGAAGCACTGACAAGGGCAGCAGCAGCCGGACCGGAAAGCGAGGGAGGATTGGGCGATCCTTCTGCGAGAAAACGAGGAAATTTCTTGAGAATATTCCAAATTTGGCTATAAACTGGAATGCTTTCCGTCGATTGTTTCATCATGCTCAATTCTCCTACATACAATGAATGATTTTTGTTGAAATTGACAACCAGTAAACTAATAACTGATAACTGTCAAAGTGCGTGCATTCTGGCGACATTTAAACCACTGACAAAACCGCCCATCGCAAAGAACATCATGGCGATTAAAGCGATGCAAGTTCCTACTAAAACCGTGCGATTCGATCGCTCTAAAATCGAGTCGCCATATTTCCACAGAATCCAAGTACAAGCAACTCCTAAAGGAAAGGTAAAGAGAACGGTAAATTCGTGATATTCCATAAAAAGGTAATGCACCAAAGGTGTATTTTCTCGCAGCCATGCCCGAGCGCCGCCAACGGGTGCGCGGTAACGCATATATGCCCAGTTGCCCGAGGCGATCGCTAAAAAAGATAAGATTGTCGCCCAAAATGTTAAGGTGCGCATTTGGGGTAAAATCTTATAAGAACCCCGCAATAAAGGAAAGGCTAAATGTCCCGCATAAGCAATCACAATTACGGCTAATATGGCAGCCATGCCGTGAATGCTCCCCATCCAACGCTGCCAAGGACTGGGGCTGAGAAGGTTAACTAAGGGCAGAAAAATAAATAATCCTGCCGAAAGAATTGCCAGTCCGTAAATACAAACTGTAGCAATATGAATGGTTTTGGGCAATTCCGAGGTTTCTGGGGAATTGACTTCCATTTCTCCATCGTACATTTTTATCAATCTCCGGAATTTGTGACTATTGCCATATTTGAAAAGTCCTAACAATCGATCTGGGAAGAAAAAGGTGACGGAAGAAGAGAAAATTTCCTTTTCCCCCGTTCCCTAAAACCGCGCTCGCGGTTGTTCCTTTTCAAACAGGTTCTAAGAAGTTCATCAACTTCACTAAAACAAAAGAGTGTCAAGAACTTGACAAGATAAAATCAAAAACTTGACAAGCTCTTCTACGACTCCGCGATCGCTCTGGCTCGAGAACCTGAAGATCGATTGAGGCAGTTCTCAAGCTATTGCAATTTATTTTCAACAACAATAATTGTTTTCCTGAGTAAATGCAAGTAATTTGCAATAGAAAAAGATAAAGAATAGATTAAGCAAGCCGCGATCGCGCCAAATCCTCGCGGTCTCGGCTCGATCTGCGATAAAATTGCTTTTTAAAACAACAAATTATCGAGAATGTCCCAACCCGCAGATATTGGCAGCAAGCGCTTAATCGGTTTGAATCCAGAGGACTGGGTAGAATGGGTGACGGCAATGCCAGACCTTCGCTATATTGGCATGGAGTCCACCAGTTTTGAATGGGTGAGCCGTCAGACAGATGTCTTGTTGAGAGTGCGATCGCCCGAGAGGGGAGAATTTCTTGTCGTTAATGAGTTGCAACTGTACTATAATGCTCAAATGCCAAGGCGGATGCAAGCCTACGCCGCTCTAGTGGAAACGACGAGCTAACGATTCGAGAAGCACAGCGAATCTTGAGAGCGGATGAGGAATTACAAGATTTCGAGATGTTGCTGACTTTTTTTGCTACATTTGTATTAGACACCAAGTTGGTCAAACAAATTCTGAGGTAGGATATGGCAAGATTGTAAGCATCGTCCTTATATCAAGAAGAGATGTTCATGACAAGGACTGTACTACGCTATCGCTCAACCTCAGCAAGCATTCAGCTATCTCAATTGGGCTACTTTCGTTAATGGCCTTCTAATAATTGAGCCTTCGCCTCTTTAATGGCATTGCGAACTTGCTCGAACCCCGTCCCCCCATAACTATTCCGTGCTGCGACCACTTGTTGGGGCGCGATCGCGTGATAAATATCCTCTTCAAATTTAGGATGAAGCGCCTTCCACTCCTCTAAAGTGAGTTCTTTCAGCAATTTTCCGGCCGCCAAACTGGTTTTTACGGCTTTTCCGACTAAATTGTAAGCCTCGCGAAAAGGAACACCTTTGGCAGCCAAATAATCCGCCACATCCGTCGCATTAGAAAAATCTTCATCCACCGCACTCGTAAGGCGATCGCCGTTAAATTCCAAGCCTTCGCGCAATAATACCGTCATGGCTTCCAAACACCCCTGCACGGTTTTTACGCCGTCGAAAATGGCTTCTTTATCTTCTTGCAAGTCCTTATTATAAGCGAGGGGCAATCCTTTCATTAACACCAAAAGTCCTTGCAAATGTCCGAAAACCCGCCCGGTTTTGCCCCGTACCAACTCGGGAACGTCGGGGTTTTTCTTTTGGGGCATAATACTCGAACCCGTCGAACAATTATCTTTAAGGGTGATGAAATTAAACTCCTGCGAAGCCCATAAAATCAGCTCTTCGCTCAAACGGCTCAAATGCACCATAATCAAACTTGCCCCACAGAGGAACTCGATGGCAAAATCACGATCGCTGACCCCATCCAAACTATTGCCGTACAGTCCCCCAAACTCCAACTCCGAGGCGGTATAGTGGCGATCGATGGGAAAAGTTGTTCCCGCGAGGGCACCACATCCCAACGGAGAAATATTCGTGCGCTTGTAAACTTCTCCCAACCGTTCCCAGTCCCGTTGTGCCATCTGAAAATAGGCGAGGAGATGATGGGCCAAACTTAACGGTTGCGCCCGTTGCAAGTGAGTATAGCCCGGAATCGTCGTTTCGATATGGTGTTCGGCATGTTTGAGGAGAACGTGCTGGAAGTCCCGGAGTTGTTCGCGAATTTCCTCAATGCGATCGCGCAGATAGAGGCGAATATCGGTACCCACCTGATCGTTGCGCGATCGGGCCGTGTGCAGTTTTTTCCCCACATCTCCCACCCATTCCGTCAAGCGACGTTCGACAGCAAAATGCACATCTTCCGCTTCGATGCCCGGATTAAAATGTCCTTCTTGGTATTCGAGGAGAATTTGTTCTAATCCCGTCACCAATTGCAAGGCTTCATCTTTCAGAATAATCCCCGTATGCGCCAGCATTTTCGCATGAGCGATGGAGCCGCGAATATCGTACTCGAGCAATTCAATATCGAAACCGATACTCGCATTAAATCGAGCAATAACCGGATTTAGGGCGCTTTCAAAGCGATCGCTCCAGGTTTGTTTTGCCATAGTCATGAGAAAGGATGAAGGATAAAGGATGAGGGATGAATTTTCCCGGTCTCCAACTGGTGACTGGTGACTGGTGACTGATAATTAGCCTGCTGTCAGACCTCGGATGACATAACCGATAATAAAGCCAATCATTAAAGCCCAAACTTGACCGGAAGAAATGAAATTGTTAAAGGCGTCTTGCATTTGCCCGATGACGTTGGGATCGCTAACCTGTTGTGCCAAAAACAGACCATCCACAGAAAGATGAGGTAAGGCGAGAGAGCCATTCATGGCGATCGCGTCTAGTCCAGCAGCTAACATCCTTTTTATTCTCCTCGTGCAGTAGTTTCACTCTTTTGCATTTTACAACCCCGATCGCCGATTGCGAGTCCCATTCCCAATTCTCCATTACCCATCCTTGACATCCTCCCACCGCTAAACACTGTGTGTTCTAGCGGGAGCCTTCTGGCGACACTCAGGTAACTTGCATGACCACTAGAGTCATATCATCATCGTAGCGATTTCCCGCCCCGACGAACTGCCCCACGCGCTCGAAGAGGAAATCCAGAATAGTTTGGGGACGATCGCCTTGCTGGCAGGCTTGTTCGACGGTCTCCAGCAGGCGATCTTCGTCGAAGCGATCGCCGTCTTGGTTAACGGCATCGGTAAAGCCATCGGTATAGTAGATCACTGTATCTCCCGTTTCTAATTGAACGCGATCGTCTTCGTATTGAGAGTCAATTTCTAAGCCGATGAGCATTCCCCAGGTATCCAGTTTCCGAATGGATTGCGTGGCTGCCTGCCAGAGTAACGGAGGATTGTGAGCCGCATTGGTATAGGAGAGAATGCGAGTTTGGGGATCGTATTCCGAGTAAAATAAGGTTAAGAAACGATGAGATCTCTCGAGATCGTCATACATGACCCGATTGAGATGATTGAGAATTTTCGCGGGAGAATGACGATTGAGGACTTCCGCCCGTAACATCCCCCGAGTCATGGTCATAATCAGTCCTGCGGGTACGCCTTTGCCCATGACATCGCCAATGACAATACTCCAAGGAATGGCAGAGGGCAAGTGTTGGGGATCGGAACTAAATTGCTCGTAGTAAGCCGGAATAAAGTCATAATAGTCCCCTCCGACGCGATGGGCGGTTTGACACCGGGCGGCAAATTCTACCCCGGCAATAATGGGGCATTGTTTGGGAAATAAACGATCCTGAATTTCTGAGGCAATTTCCAGTTCGCGATCGAGGCGTTCTTTTTTGCGCAGTTCGTTGGCGAGTTCGTTATTGGCGATCGCAACGGCGGTTTGATCCGCCACCAATTGGACTAATTTTTTCCGCGTTGATGTCCAACTATAGTTGCGATCGTAACTGAAAACATAAAGTCGGCCTCGGTCTTCATTTTTAACCAGAATGGGAGTCCCGAAAACATGAACTTCCTCCCCTAAATCTTCTTGTAATTGTTCGTCTAAGAGACTGGGTTTAAAAGATATCACCGAGGGAGAAGCGGCGGAACTCAAGCCCATTTCTCGCGTGATGCGTTCGAGCGATCGCCGCATATCCCGACAAGCCTGTCCCTCCTGACAGTGTAACTGTTCCAAGCGCGGCTGGCCGTTTGGTTTGAGTAAAACCAGCGCCCCGCCATCCGCATCCGTGACCCGTGCTGCCATTAAGGGAACGATTTCCAGAAATTGATTGAGATTGTTAAAACTGCGGAGGGCAAATCCCAAGGAACTGAGGAGGTTTTGAATGCGATTTTGCTCCCGGTGCAGCCGCGCGACTAAATCTTTGAGGACGGCAACGGGAGGAGTCCCGGATGCAGCATTGTTATGAGAAGAAGGTTGAGGAAGAGGAGCGGCAGTCATTTCAATCTGAACGAGGAACAATGAACGACGAACAATACCTCCGGCTTAAGGCGGAGGCTTGCAATCGGGAATATTTTCTTTTACCGTTGCCCCTTTGCCCGTGAGGAGTAGTCTCAAGAGAGATACCATGGTTTAGAAGATTTGTCAAGTCCAAAATGGACAGATTTGCTAGGGCTTGGGATTAATGCTCGAAGAGCAACGCGCGAAACTAGGCAGGAACTTCAACTCGGTCTTGTCCGCCGAGGTCAAAGGCCTCGTGAACGGTTTGCAAGGCCTGGATGCCTTCAGTTTCCGCAACGACACAACTAATTTTAATTTCTGAGGTGGCAATCATTTGAATATTAATTTGCGCTCGGGCGAGGGCGGCAAACATTTGGGCGGCGACCCCCGGATGGGCGATCATGCCCGCACCGACAATACTCACTTTGGCGATATCCGCATCGATGGAGATTTCCCCCAAACCCCAGTCCGAGGCAACCTCTCCGAGCACTTTTTCGGCTTCAACGGCATCGGCACGGGCGATGGTGCAGGCAATATCGCGACTGGCCAATCCTTCCACAATCTGGCAGCGTTGGGACTGGACGATGGTATCGACACTAATGCGATGTCGTGCCAAGAGGTCGAAAATTCGCGCGGCCATGCCCGGGCGATCGAGAATATGACGGATGCCCAAACGCGCTTGCGATCGATCGAGGGCTACCCCGCGCACTGGGGGGGCATGGGGATCGGGAGGGGCTTTGGGGGTGCTTTCGAGGGAGGAGGCACGAATGTCAAAGACATCGCAGAGGGCGGCGATCGCTTTTTCGCAATCGTCTTCGTCAATGGTACAACTGACTTGTACTTCTGAGGTGGAAATCATATTGATATTCACCCCCGCTTCGGACAGCGTGGAGAACATTTGGGCGGCGATCCCCGGATGACCGATCATGCCGGCACCGATGATGGCAACTTTGGCAATGTGGCGATCGACGATGACTTCTGCTTCTGTCGAACTGGGGCTGTTATCGAAGCGCAAGACGGGGGCGATCGCTTCGGCCACGGCTTCGGCGGGTTTGAGGGCATTCTTGGCGGTGGTGAAGGCAATATCGTTGGTGTTGCCTTCGTGGATGGATTGGATGATGAGATCCACATCGACGCTGTGACGGGCGATTTCGCCGAAGAGTTTGGCGGCGATGCCGGGGCGATCGCGGACTCGCAGGAGGGCAACCTTGGCTTGATCTTTGTCGAATTCTACCCCGTCTACGGCTTTGTTGATTTCCAAGTTTGAGAGCGATCGCCCTTGCCTCGGGGGCGGAATGACGCGAGTGCCGGGTTCGTCGCTCCAACTGGAGAGAACCACAAGGGGAATGCCGTAATTGCGGGCGATTTCCACGGCGCGCGGATGCAGGACTTTTGCCCCCAAGCTGGCGAGTTCGAGCATTTCATCGCAGGTAATTTCTGGCATTAAGCGAGCTTCGGGGACGAGGCGGGGATCCGTGGTGAGGATGCCGGGAACGTCGGTATAGATTTCGCAGCGATCGGCGTTGAGGGCGGCGGCGAGGGCAACGGCGGAGGTATCGGATCCCCCCCGTCCGAGGGTGGTAATTTCTAGGTCTTGGCCGTTGCTAATGCCCTGAAATCCGGCGACGACGATCGCTTTGCCTTCTTGGAGATGGCGTTGCAAGCGATCGGTTTTGATGTCCAAAATGCGGGCGCGGCTGTGGTTTTTTTCCGTGACGATACCCACTTGCGCCCCCGTGAGGGAGATGGCGGACTGTCCTAATTCTTGCAGTGCCATACTTAAGAGCGCAATAGAAACCTGTTCTCCGGTAGAAAGGAGCATATCCATTTCTCGACGACAGGGGGTGCTGGAGATTTGATTGGCCAGTCCCACGAGCATATCGGTGGTTTTGCCCATTGCCGAGACCACGACAACCACCGAGTTTCCTTGTTGGATGGTTTTGCTAATGCGTTGGGCAACTGCTTGAATGCGTTCGATGGAACCCACAGAAGTGCCGCCAAATTTTTGGACGATGAGCGCCATAATTTCAATTTGCCATGCAGATTGGGTGAAAAGCGCTTTTATTGTAGCTCTCGATTCGAGCGATCGGGTTTCTTTTCATTTTAAGTTTTGTGTTGCGATCGCCGTTCCTTCGAGACGGAAATATCTTTTAAGTGACATACTCCCACCGCTAACCTAACGGTATAGCGGGGGCTTCCCGAAGACTTCCAGATAACTCCAGAACATTAACCGGGCTATTAACACTTCGACTCCGCTCAGTGTTAATCCTGAGCGAAGCCGAAGGATTAAGAACGGAATGCCCTACCGCTCTATATTTAATATTAATTGCTGCGTTCTCATCGCGATCCTTAATAAAACCACAATGAGGACAAGAATGAATTCTGTCTGATAATTTTTTGGGGACTTTTTGACCGCAATTTGAGCAATCCTGACTTGTTCCGTTGGGATTCACTGCTACTGTCAACTGTCCAGCTTTCTCGGCTTTGACAGCTAGAATAGTCAGGAATTGACCCCATCCGGCATCATTAATTGATTTGCTCAGGTTAGTTTTAGCAAGTCCCTTAATGTTTAAGTCTTCATGAGCGATAACCTCAGCTTTTGATAAGAGTTGATTGGCAGTCTTAAAATGAAAATCTTTGCGTTTATCAGCTACTTTTTTGTGTTGTTTAGCAATAGCCTTAACTGCTTTTAGCCACCGCTTACTTCGTTCTCTTGGTGCGCGTTCCCTAGGCGAATGCGATTCGCCGGGGTCGCACCGCTTTTTTCGTCTAGATAAACGCTTCTGTAAAGTCTTTAATCGCTTTTGAGATTTCCGGTAATATTGAGAAATGGGAACGGATTCTCCTTCACTTGTTACCAGAAAATCTTTTAATCCCATATCAATTCCCAAAGTGTTTTCAAGACTAGGTTTAATGTTAGGAGTAAAGTCAGGAATTAATTTGTTTTCTAGGGATAAAGTCACATAATAACCATCTGCTTTCCGCGTAATCGTAACGGTTTTAATAGCAAATCCTTCTGGTAATGGACGGTGCTGAATGAGTTTTAATTTACCGATTTTAGGTAAATTAATCCATTTCCCTTTCAAGCAATCTTGTTTAACTTGAGGGAAAGTAAAACTCCGATAGCGTCCTATTCCTTTAAATCTAGGTTTACCCGAACGATTACCATTCTTATCTCCCTTGAACCAACGTTGAAAAGCAAGTTTAACCCGCTTAATACAATCTTGTAAAACCTGAGAATGGATTTGCTTGTATTCGGGAAACTGTTTTTTCGTATTGACCAAATTTCTCTTTTGAGAATAGTAATCAGGATTCTCTCTAAGTCTGGGAATTGGGGTATTGATTGGGCAAGCATTAACAGGATTACGATTATCTTCCCACCATGAGAATCGCTCAAACAGCCTGTAATTGTACTGTTTGCGGAGCAATTCCAGCCATGTTTCAATGGTGGTGACTTGCTCTCTATTCGGTCTCAACCTGTATTGGTAGGCGATTCTCATGTCCGAGAAAAATTAGTGTATAGTTTTAAGATAACACTGACTGAGGAAAAATGCAAACTGACTTTATTTCACGAGGGCGATCGGTTTCAGACCTTAAGGCACACCTTGTCCTGACGACCAAGTACAGACGCAATGTTTTTACGGGTGAAATGCTGCACCGCTTACACGAGATACTTGAATCGCTCTTAATTAAATGGGAATGCAAATTAGTTGAATTTAATGGAGAGGAAAATCACATTCATCTTCTGTTTCAATATCATCCCAATATTCTTTTAAGTAAGTTAGTTAATAATATTAAAACTGTCACCAGTCGTAAACTTCGACAAGAATTTTCCGAACAAGTTAACAAGTTTTATTGGAAGGATGTTCTTTGGAATGGCTCGTATTTTGTAGCGTCCTGTGGTGGGGTAACAATTTCTACTTTAAAAAAGTATATCGAAAATCAAAACTCTCCTCAATAGAATGTCGTAAAATTTTGGGTATCGAACCCAAAATTTTTCCCGATTCATCTCACGCCAAATCAAAGATTATGGCGTGAGGCTTCTCGGAGTTAAGCTAATGAATGTTCTCCTTTTCTTGGTCTTGTTCTTCACTCTCCGATTCTCGGTCTCGTTCTTCACTCTCCGATAATATTCGTGTTTGAAAAATTTCTCTAGCCAGTTCTTCCACGTTTAGGGATGGAACGCGATCGCCCCCGATCTCGGAGGTCTCTTCTTGGGGAGAAACTTGAAAAAGCGTGACGGGATCGATGGGTTCGTTGACGGGCAAGGGCTCGGGTTCTAGATCGTGGGTATGGCTTTGAGGGGTGACAGCTTCCTCTTCCCGGGCGATCGCGGCTGACTCCACTGGCGGTTCGGCAATTTCTACCTGCCTTGGGGGAGAATGGAGTTCTCCAGATTCCTGCGCCATCTCTTCCCGAATGGCCTCGAGCTGTCGCGCCGTTTGCACGCGATCGCTCAAATCTTCCGTCGAAGAAACCAAACCGCTCAACCCATTCACCAAGCGTAAAATATTATTGCGAAATTCGGGATTTCCTGTGAGTTCTTCCAAATCCGAGGTAATTTTTTGGGTATTTTCAAAGGTAACGCGGGCAGAATTCAACGTGCGCTGAAGCGTTACTAAAGTGGTTGGGTCGTTAAAAGAATTGGTGACATCGCGAAGATTGGCCGAAGCGACCGCCGCATTGGCCGTCAATTCCTCTAAATTTTGGATCGTATTCGCCGTATCGATGCCCCCCACCGTCGCATTTAAAGTTGTTAATAAAAGCTGTAATTGTTCGCTCGTTTGGCCGATATTCCCGAGGGTAGCCTGCAAACTCGCCCGATTGTCTGCGATAATCCCATTGAGATTGCTGGCCAGCAAGCCGTATTCTTCCACCGTTGTATTGAGTTGTTCCGTGGTTGCGCTGGCTGTATCGGTAATGGAATTCGCGGCTCGCGCCACAGTACTGACTTGCGCCCGGGTGGTTTTGGAAAGCAAACCGAGTTCTTTTCCCAGTAATGTCAATTCCTTCACCGCGAGATTGGCATTTTCCGTCAGGGCTTTAACCTGCTCGAAAAATTCGGGATCGCTGAGACGATCGCTCATGCTGACGGTACTGCGCAGGGCATCATTAAACGTAATCCCCGAATCGCCTTGGATGCGATCGCCTTGGCAGACAATGAGGGTACTATTGCAGCGAGGATTGAGGGGAGGCGCTAAAGTCGCCGGATCGGGAAGAGTCTGCAGGGGGGTAATTTCGATACCCGTTTCGGCAATCAATCCCGCTTGTAGGGTTTCTACGCGGGAATTTTGGGGAATGAGGAGATCCGGCGGGGCAATAGAAATCGTCACGACAACCCCATTGGTTTCCGGGGTAATGGCGGTAATATTGCCCACCTTATACCCGCGATAGCGCACGGCTCCCCCCACGGCCATGCCATTGGTATTATCAAACTCGATCTTGATTTGGTAACTGTCCGCCCCGAGTCGCAAACCGCGCAACCAAACGGTCAGAGTTCCGAAGACAGCGAGACCGATGAGGATAAACAGGCCGACAGACCCTTCTCGTATCGTTCGCGATCGCATGATTGATTTTCCTCCTCAATTCACCACTCGAATCGGCCCGGTTAAACTCGCGCTGAAAAATTGTCGCACGAAGAGATTATCTGTCGTATCGATTTCGGCAACACTGCCTTCCCAACATAGCTTACCATCATAGAGGAAGGCTACGCGATCGGCGGTGCGGCGGATGGTACTTTCTTGGTGGGAAACCATGACATAGGTGCCGCAGATGTCTTCTTGGTGTTGCAGTTGGCGGACTAAATTTTCGATCGTTGTCGAGGCAATGGGGTCTAAACCAGCGGTGGGTTCGTCGTAGAGAATTACCTCGGGGTTATCTTGAGGATTCTCGGGGTCGGACATAATTGCCCGAGCGAAACTCACCCGCTTGCGCATTCCCCCGGAAAGTTGAGCGGGATAGCGATCGCTAATACCCGTCAACCCCACCATGCTTAATTTCTCTTCCACCAAATGAGCGATCGTTTTGCGATCCAAAGTTGAGTGTTGGAAAAGGGTAAAACCGACATTTTCTTCAACCGTGAGGGAATCAAACAGGGCAGCCTGTTGAAACACCATACTAATGCCGATGGGATCGGGACTGTCTTCAATAAGCCCCGTCCGCTTTTGTCCGGCAATATAGACTTCCCCCGAATCGGGGGTCAGCAAACCTGCAATGATTCGGAGAATGGTTGATTTTCCTGCCCCTGAAGGTCCGATGACCACTAAGGCTTTCCCAGGATAGATACTGAGATCGATCTCGTCCAAAACAACGCTATTGCCAAAAGATTTGCTGACTTTTCGCAGTTCTATAATCGGTTTCATTGTTATTTGTTGTTTGTTGTTTGTTATTTGTTATTTGTTGTTTGACGATCGTTGGCGATCGGATAACTAATAACCAATAACCAATAACCAATAACCAATAACCAATAACTACTCTTCTGCGATTCCAAAAACCCGGTTAAAGGCTTTTTCCACTTTATACCCGGAATCAATGGACTCGAGGGGATCTTTGCGCAGGCGATGGCGCAAAGACAACACGACGACGCGGCGAATGTCTTCTACGGTTGTTTCCTCCCGTCCTTCAAAAGCAGCTAGGGCTTTGGCTGCGCGGTTGGTGACGATATCTCCGCGCAATCCGTCTACGTCCAGTTCCGAACAGACCTCGGAAATTTTCACCCGCAACTCATAATCGATCTCAACTTGCTTGAGGTAATTTTGGGCGTTGACTAATTTTTCCTGCAAAGCATTTTGTTCATTTTGATAGTGTTGGCAAAATGCTTGGGGGTCGCGATCGAACTCCGATCGCTGTTCGACAATTTGGACTCGCAATGCTGGTTCTTTGACGGTATGAATTTCGGCGTGCATGCCAAAGCGATCGAGGAGTTGGGGGCGCAGTTCCCCTTCTTCGGGGTTACCCGATCCCACCAAGACAAAACGGGCGGGATGGCGAATGGAAATCCCTTCTCGTTCTACCGTAATCCAACCACTGGCGGCAGAATCGAGGAGAACGTCCACGAGGTGATCGTCGAGAAGATTGACTTCATCGACGTAGAGAATCCCCCGATTAGCCTTGGCCAGCAAACCGGGTTCAAAGGCTTTTACGCCTTCCGAGAGGGCTTTTTCAATATCGATGGTGCCGCACACCCGATCTTCTGTTGCCCCCAAGGGCAAATCCACCATTGTCACCTTTTTGCGAATGGTGGCCAAAGTTTGTCCGCGCGCGATCGCTCCGCGAATTTCCTCGCTCATTAAATCCGGATCTCGGGGGTCGCTATTAAAGGGATCGTTTTCGATAATTTCGATTTCTGGCAGCAACTCGGCGAGAGCGCGGATGGTAGTAGATTTACCCGTACCGCGATCGCCCATGATCATCACCCCACCAATTTTGGGGTCAATGGCATTGAGCAGGAGGGCGAGTTTCATCTCTTCTTGACCGACAATGGCGGTAAAAGGAAAAACAACGCGGCGAGTTTGGGTGGGTTGTGGCGGTGGTGCAACGGTTGCGGTCATAAAACTTTATATTTTTCAGGGCAAAATTGAATATTTATTACAGTTTTGCGGAGAAGCAAATGTTTATTTATATTAACGCGTTGTTGTCCCGATCGCTCTGTCAGACACCTTCTTTGTGGGAATGACTGACGGATTGATTGCGCGTTCTCGCCCGTCCTGCTCGTTCGATTCTCTCGGATGCTCTGAAGGAAATGTTTATTTATATTAATGCGTTATTGTCCCGATCGCCTAAAGATGAGAAGCTAGAAACCTTTCCCACCCCTTCGGTGTTTTCTCCTAGACCATCTTTGGCTGATTTCATGAAGATTTTCGGCTTCATCCCCGCCTCGTCGGCATCAGCCGAGAACGAGCCGATGGGTATTTTCTCTCACTAAGGTTGACAACAAAAAAAGTTTACAGCGTTAAAAATTCGCTATGATGATGTTAAGATAGTAATCTTATCTTTCCCAGTCTCGACATAGGTGAGTCAGGGAAGGAAAGTATACTTATCGAGTTAGTTATTTAGTTTGTTGATTGTCCATGACTATCATTCCACCTGAATTTCTCCAAGAAATTGCCGACGAGTACGGCGTGACGGATGCTGAATTGGAAGTTTTGTCCCTGGCCATTCAGGGGGTTTCCAATGCAGAAATTGCCGCGCGTTTGAACATTCAAGCTGCCGCCGCTCGCAAGCGCTTGGGTGAAATTTATAAAAAGTTCCACATCTCCGGAGCAGGCCCCGGCAAACTGGCCAAGCTCCAACAAATTCTCGTCGAACGCCACCGGATGAAAGAGATTCGCGGCGGGGACGATCTCGAACCCAAGACGGATCCCAGCCAACCTTTGCGAGATTGGGGACAAGCTCCCGATGTCTCGATTTTCTATGGTCGCGAAGAAGAGTTACAAACCGCGACGACATGGATGCTCGAGGAAGAGTGCCGCATTCTCGCCCTGTTGGGTATGGGAGGAATTGGCAAAACCTCCCTTTCCGTGAAGTTGGCGCAACAGTCCGAAGAAGAATTCGATTGCGTCCTCTGGCGATCGCTGCGTCAGGCACCTTCTTTGTCGGAACTCCTGACAGATTTATTGCGCACCCTCGCCCGTCCCGCCCGTTCGATTCTCTCGGATCCTCTTGACGAAAAGATCTCTCACCTGATTAAAGTGTTGCGCGATCGCCAATGTCTCTTGGTCTTGGATCGCGTTGATGCCATCCTCAGCCCGGAAGAATTGGCCGGTCAGTATCGCGATGGCTACCGTAATTATGGGGACTTCTTCCGGCGCTTGGCAGAAGAAACCCACAAAAGTTGCGTAGTTCTTACCAGTTTGGAAACCCCTCGGGAAATTGCCCTGCGGGCCGGAAATAATACTCCCGTTCGCACCATGACCCTCGATGGCTTGCAACCGGACGATGCTGCCGAAATCTTTAAGGTTAAAGGTCTCGATGACAAAGCCGATGAGAAGAAAAAATGGGGGGATTTGGTCGATCTCTATCGCGGCAATCCTTTGGCATTAAAAATCGTGGCCACGACGATTAAGGAACTGTTCGGCGGCAGCGTCAAAGAGTTCCTCAAGCAAAATACCCTCGTTTTCGGCGATATCGACAGCCTGCTGGAGCAACAGCTCTCGCGCCTGTCGGAGTTGGAACGAGAAATCGTTTACTGGCTGGCGATCGAACGCTTCCCCGCTTCGATGGAGCAGTTGCAAAACGACATTCTCCTGCCCTTACCTCCAAAAGATCTCTTTGAAGCCCTCGAGTCTTTGAAGCGTCGTTCTTTGATCGAGAAAAGCCGCGAAGAGGATGGCGGTGCCGTGTTTGCCCTGCAACCCGTGGTCATGGAATACGTGACCCAGCAGTTAGTGGAGCAAGTTTGTGCGGAAATCGTCGAACTCAGCCGCACCCAGAAACTCGACAAGGTGAAAACCTTCCGCTCTCATGCCCTGCTGAAAGTGGATGAAGAGGACAGCGAACTGCGCACCTTGCAGGAGAATCTGTTACTTAAGCCCGTGAAAGAACGCTTGTTGCGGATGTTCCGCAGCGATCGCCGCCTCAGCGAGCGCCTCAGCAAGATTCAAACCTTGCTCGAAGACAAGTTCCCCTTGGAAGTGGGCTATTCCATCGATAATATTCTCAATCTGCTTGGCGAACTCAATCTGGAGACGGCGGCGAATTAAGGCTGTAAAGAATTGTAAAATCTCGCCGAGTTTTGCATAAAGAGCTAGATTGGAGCCAGAGTTTCTCTATAGAGGCGATTGTCTCTGGTCTTACGCGCAAACTTGACGAGTCGCAATTCAGTGCGGCACATTCAGCCATGAATGCTTTAGATCCTGCTATTACCTATTGCATTAATCCTCATTGCCATCATCCCAACCCGGAGCAGCTTGAAGAATGCGAGGTTTGCGGCACGCGGTTATTAATTAACGATCGCTATCGCATCCTTCGCCCCTTGCGAGAACTATCGCCAAGTTATGCCACGGATATTTATGAGGTAGAGGATTGGAGTTTGGAACCGGAACACATGGGTACGAAAAAAGTTCTCAAAATTCTCAAATCCAACAGTTTGCGCTTGTCTCAATTGTTTGAGGAAGAAGCGCGAACCTTGATTTGGTTGAGACATCCGCGTATCCCCAAAGTGGAATCGGTGGGTAGTTTTACCGTCTCCTTTCCCCATACCCTGAAACCGTTTCGCTGTTTGGTGATGGAAAAAATCGAAGGGTTAAAT
>JBFRWJ010000684.1:0-6031 GCA_051439525.1 Spirulina sp.
GTATAAGAGACAGTCCTCTTCCCGAGTATTGACGATACTATCGCCGTAAGTAATAAGCATAACTGTATCTTCGCTCCACTTATTGAGATTTTCTTCAACCGATTGGGAGCAATACGGTTGAATGAGAGCGAATAATTTCTCGGTAAGTTGTTCTATATTTTCTTCAGGATAAACTTTCTCTAACAACGGGCGCACTCGGGGAGCAAAAACGTCTAAATATTGAGAGGATTCGAGCATAGTTAAAGAGAGGTAAAATAGCTGTAGTTGTAGGGTAGGGTTAATCGCCAAAACACCATCCGACGGCTAGGGCGATCGCGACGATTGCGCACCACTTCACGGCAAAACTGAGGAAGTGGAGAAAATCGAGGGGAATTAAGATCCCGACGACTTCAAAGAGCCAATTGAGAATGAAGACTAAAACGAGTAAAGCGATCGCGGGCATGGGGACTCAATCGTTATTTGACCCGTTCTAACATAGAAATTTATTTTGCACCAGTGGGAAATGTCATAAAAATTAACAAAATCGCGATCGTTTCTCCTGTGTCAAAACAAAGACTGTCCTCTCCACTGATTTCCTTTAGGGGGATAAATTAAAATAGAATGAGAGAGATCGAACAACATTGCGATCGCGGGCAGTTCGGTATTGGAACAGTCTCGCCCTACCGCCCCAACATCAAGAGAAATACCTTCGCAATCGGGTTCGATCTTGAAGTGTTGTAGAGGGGAAGTTCTTATGTTTCGCATCAATCGCTATCATTTTTTGATTCCTATTCTTGCCGCTTTAACTGCCATCCCCGTTTTAGCGCAAAACGCCAACTTCGCTCCCTTGAATCTCGCCCGAGGGTTCGATCGCACCGATGCGACAGTCACGGGCAATACAGGAGGAAGTTATGATTTAGCCAGTAATTTGTCCCCCCGAGATTATCGCGGCGTTGCCTGCATGGGTTTTGGTTCTCGACAGCCCGATCACATTATGGAACTCACGGAAGATATCTCGGAATTAACGCTGACTATTCATAGCGGCGGTAAAGATACTACTCTTGTGATTCAAGGGCCCGATCCTGCAAAACCATTCCGGTGTGCCGATAGCGGCGCATCCGGTGAAGATGCAGCTATCCGGGATACGGACTGGAAAGCCGGAATCTATCAAATTTGGGTGGGTTCGATGAATAGCGAAAATTGGCGCTATCGACTCTCGGCGAGAGAGTAAGATGGGAAAAGCCACGGAGACGCGGAGAGAAACCTTTTTTACGTTCCTCGTGTCTTGGCGTGAAGCCTTGGGTTCAAACCCAAGGCTCAAGCAGGCTGGGAAACGCGATCGTTTAACCTCTTCAACCAGTAAAGCGAATTTTCAGATAATCCGACTCCATTTTTGCCCCTGCCGGACTTAAAGCAGCTAAGGCATGGGGTAACACTAAATTGCGGCGATGGTTGCCGATGCGAATGTTTAATTCATCCCCAGTTTTATTCAACTGAACTTTATCTTTCGTGATACTGGGTAAATACAATTCTAAGCTATAATATCCCTCTTCTTGAACCACCCGCACGGTATTTTCTTGGTAATAAATCTGCGAGGGATCTTCATCCCCGTATAAAGTCTCCTTCAATCTTTCTAAGGCTGTAATTCCGCACATTTCTTCGGAATATAAAGGAACTTCTTTTACGGGCAAAGGATGGAAATTTTCATGAATTTCTTGCCGGTAAACTTGCTGATTTTCTTTCCAACGCTTGAAAAAAGGATCGCTAACTTCTTCCGGGATAATGCGATTGGCAATAATCAAATCTGTTGCCACATTATACAAGCTTAAATAGGCATGAGCGCGTAAAGATTCCTTAATCACCATTTTCTCGGGATTTGTCACCAAACGCACGGAAGTTTGCGTATTATCGGTTAAAATCTTTTCTAATTCTTCTATTTGTTCGTAGAATTCGTAAGGGGCATCCATCACCTCGTTATCGGGTAAAGAAAAGCCGGCAATGGGTTTAAAAAGGGGTTCCACGAGGGGGCGCAAGGCCACGGACATTGTTTGTAACGGTTTGTAAAATCTTCTCATATACCACCCCCCAACTTCCGGAATGCTGAGGAGTCTTAAGGCCGTTCCCGTCGGGGCAGAATCTACAATTAGAACATCGTATTTGCTCTCATCGTAGTGGCGTTTCATGCGCACCAGCCCAAAAATTTCGTCCATTCCGGGAAGAACTGCCAACTCTTCCGCTTGTACGCCGTCGAGACCTCTTGCCTGGAGAACTTGGGTAATGTAGCGTTTAACTGCCCCCCAATTGCCTTCTAACTCCATGAGCGCATCTAATTCAGCCCCCCAGAGATTCGATCGCACGGGTTTCGCCTCGTGTTCCATTTCCATATCGAAACTATCGGCGAGGGAGTGAGCGGGATCGGTACTCAGGACGAGGGTTTTGTACCCCAATTCCGCACAGCGCAATCCCGTTGCTGCTGCAACCGAGGTTTTGCCAACGCCGCCTTTACCTGTCATCAAAATTACGCGCATGAGTGGAGCCCACCTGAGAAGTTCTTTACATTATTTTAACTTATCGGACGGGAATCTTGACAAAATGCTGTTTGAGAACCTCGATGCGAGAGATATCCCAGTAGTCTATGTGAGAAATGATGAGGTTTTCCCCATTCAGTTTGAGTTCGCTGCGTCCGGGGATAGTAATGCGAGGTCGCCAAGGCAGGGGAGTGTTCCAGCTTAGCGTCCATTTCGTATAAATTATATCATGCGATCGCGTCATTTGGTGCAATTCCAAGTCTATATTTTTGAACCACCGCGCTATAAAGGCAATGGTTTTTTGGTAGCGATCGCGTCCCCGAAATTCATTCATTGGGTCTTTAAAATACACATCGGTCGCATAAATGCTATAAGTTTGATTATCGGGAAAATTCTGATAATCTTTTTGAAGAATTTCTAAAATATCCATAGTATTTCAGTTATTACCTCACCAGTTGGGGAAGAGTTAAAGCGTGAAAAAAAGAGAAGTCAGTCCAACAATTTTAAAGCGCGATCGCTGGTTATTTCCGATTTTAATGTGGTTAACCAGTCGCAGTTTAATTGTTCTGGCAATGGTTGTCATTGCGCCTTTACTTTCCGTTCCTGAAGGGGCGAGAAGCGTCCCTCAAGGTTGGGGCGTATTTTTTGCTTGGGATAGTGCAGCTTACCACGCGATCGCGGTTGAAGGCTATAACTATGTTAACGACGGTCAAGGTTATAATGTCGCTTTTTTTCCCTTGCTTCCCCTTTTAACCAAACTGGTTATGGGTTTAGGTTTGCCCTTTGATGCTGCCGCAACTTTAACGAATAGTTTGGCTTTTTTAGGAGCATTACTCATTCTTTACAATTGGTTGGCATCTTGTCAAGGAAAAAATGTGGCGCGATGGTCAACAGCAGTGCTTGCTTGGTGTCCGTTTTCGCTATTTGGAACGGTGATTTATACGGAAGGATTATTTTTATTATGCAGTACCGCAGCTTTAGCTGCTTTCCATCGCCAGCGTCATTTTCTCGCTGCTTTTTGGGGCATATTAGCCACGGCAACTCGCATCACGGGGTTAGCTCTCGTTCCTGCTTTTTTGCTGGCTGCATGGCGCGATCGCCGTCCTTTGACTGCCTATCTTGCAAGTTTTCTCGCCAGTGGCGGTTTGATTTTATATAGTTTATATTGCTGGCTGCAATTTAACGAACCTCTGGCTTTTCTCAAAGTGCAAAAAGCATGGCAGCCCGAGCAGGATTTTTTCGGTCAGGGATGGCTCGTTATGTTCGGTCAAATTCTTTTCGGTCATGCCAATATGAAGGCAGGAAGTTTAACCGATCCGTGGCATCCTTTAACAATTCTAACTGTTGGCATTCTCGGGTTCTTGTTATGGAGATTTCGAGAGAGAATTCATTCAGTTGTCGTCGATCTGGGGTTTGGCCTCTTATTTCTAGTTTTCTGGTTAATTGCGGGAGATCCTTTTATCAATATAGTCATGGTTTTGGGAGGAATTTATTTACTTTGGCATACGCGCAAGAAAATGCCTGCGATCGCGCTTCTTTATGCTTTTTTTAGTTTCTGTATTATCTTCAGTTCCGGGCGGACGACTTCAGCCGAACGCTATGTTTATGGAATTGTTTCCACATCTATTGCTTTCGGAATAGTTTTGCAAAAATATCCGCGTTGGGGATATGCTGTCACCGTCTTTTTTGCCGCGTTGTTGTTTTTATTTGGGTTGCGTTTTGCCCAACATCAATGGGTTTCTTGATCATTCCCTTAGCTACTCTCTCTCTTCATCTTCTTAATTCAAAGAGATTCAGCAATAACTCTAACGGGCGCCCCTCCGGCTTGAAATTTTATCGGATATGCCATAACGCGAAAAGCATTGACGCTTAATAATTGTTCTAAATTGGTCAGATTCTCAATAATTAGCACATCGTTTCCTAAGAGAATTTTATGAATGAGAAAGGGATAGCGATCGGGACTGGGAAAGTCGAGTCCTACCATATTGATTCCCAAGTGAACAATTTGTTTGGCAAGATTAATTGAAAGTTCGGGATAACTCGTATAATAATCGGGATCGCGGAATTTGTTACTCCATCCCGTTAAAAATAATAAGATATCGCCTTGTTTGATATCGCGATCGCTCAATACATCTGCCTCGATCTCTTCTCTGTCGCGAACGTCAATTAAGTGTCCCCAACCAGAAAATTTATTTAGGGAAAGTTCCGAAATATATTTTCCCCCTGCAATGACATGAAGCGGCGCATCCATATGCGTCCCGACGTGCAAACCCGATTCAATTTTACAATTGTTAAATCCCTCTTTTTCGAGGGAAGCAACCTGATAAAATTTAACGCAAGGATCTCCCGGATAAACGGGCATATTTTCAGTAAATGTATGGGTCAAATCGAAGAGCTGACTCATCGGTCACGTACTCCTTTTTTGAGCGGGTTACTTGTTCTGCCAACAGAACTGAGGTAAAATAAAGTAAAAATATTATTTTAAATGAATTATCTCGCCCATTTATTTTTAGCTGAAAATACTCCCGATTCCCAGATTGGAAACTTATTAGGTGATTTTGTCAAGGGATCTTTAGAAAACTATACAAATATTTATAGTCCGGAAATTATTCGCGGTATCGAACAACATCGAAAGATAGATGCTTTTACCGATACCCACGAGATTTATTGTCGCAGTAAAAAGCGGATTTGTCACAATCAAAGGCACTATTCGGGGATTGCGATCGATATCTATTACGATCATTTTTTATCTCGGCATTGGTCTCAATTCTCCTCGGAAAATCGAGAAGCATTTATTGAAAATATCTATCAAATTTTACAAGAAAATGTAGGAATTTTACCAGAAAACTTAAAACTTATTCTCCCGATAATTAGACAAGAAAACTGGTTGAATTCTTACCAAAGCCTAGCAGGAGTCGAATTAACTTTAAGGCGGATTTCGCAGCGTTTTAAACGAGTCAACCCGCTCGATCGCGCCCACCTCGATCTGCAAGAACATTATCAAGACCTAGAACGAGATTTCTTGGACTTCTTTCCCAAAGCGATCGACTATATGGGGGAATTATACGATCGCAAATCATCTAATTTTCTTCCAGTTTTTGTTTCTGACGAAACTCCAACCAAATCGGAATGGCAATCCAAGCGATAAATCCCAATAATACTAAAATTCCCAACTGTGCCGCCCAATTTGCGAGCTGATGTAGCGGAACGATCTGTCCGACAACATAGGAAAACGTGACCGTCCCCAATGCCCAAATTACAGCACCCCCAAAATTACACAATAAAAACTGAGAATAGGGCATTTGGGTAATGCCGGCAAGCGGGCCGGCAAAAATGCGCAAAAGTGCCACAAATCGACCCAAAAATACAGCTTTAGCGGCATTCTTCCGAAATTGATTCCTCGCTTCGCGCAAGTGTTTTTCAGGAATGCGAAAGAAGCGTTCGATGCGTTCTAACAAGGATAACCCCCCCCATCTTCCCAACCAGTAGCCAAAATTATCTCCCAGAATTGCGCCCCCCATGGC
>JBFRWJ010000685.1:0-3251 GCA_051439525.1 Spirulina sp.
ACTTTGGTCGTCCAGCAGAGGGAGAAAGTCGGGAAGATTTATTTAAGAATCGCAAAAACTTTAACGAATTAGTTGGTAAATTAACGGCTTCGTTCAACAAACGACGCAATGGCAATGATGTCGCTAATAGCGAACGTCCTAGTCATCGTTATCCTCCCATGTTTGAAACTCATCCTTATTTGAGAAGAGATGAAGGCGATCGCTATTCTGCAATTGCTCTAGTGAAAGAACTTCCTGATGAACCGTGGTTTTCAGATACAATAGCACGAAAGCGCATTGTCGGACAAAGAACAAAACGAGAAGATTCTAGCGGACAGGGATGGTATGAAACCTCTCAATTCGACTGGAATCCCGGTGAACTTGTGAGTTGGGTTGACAAATTCGAGCAATTTTTACAGGATTCATCTCATGAGGATAATTATTATAAAAAGTGCGGTAAAGGAAAAGATACTCTGAAAAAGAGACTAAAAATTTTGCAATTATTCCTGACAATAAAATGGTTGAAGTTGAAATAAAATCGTTAAATGATGATGGTAGCATTAAACACATGAAGTTTTTTAAGCCAGAATAGGCGATCGCATCTCTAAACCTAACTCTCAACTCTAAACTTTTATTAAAGATGTCCAAATCCGATCCCAATCGCATTTTACGCTTACTCCCTTTAGTGGTAGGGAGTGTCGGGGGGATTTTACTCCTTATCAACCGATCGCTAACGGTAGAACTTACTACAACTCAATCCCGTTCCGATGCACTAGGGATTTTTCTCAGTGCGTTGTTGATTCTGGTGGGATTGATTTGGCAGCAGGTACAACCGCGATCGCCCGAGGTCGTTGAGTTAATCGGCGAAGAGGTTTTTGAACTGGCAGAAGAGCTACCAGAAGCCATTAAAATTGAATTAGCATGGGCTTCTCATCTCTTACTGACCAATACAGCAACAAGAGCGATTTTAGTCTATTATCAAGGTCGAGTGGTAACGCGTCGGGGTATTTTACCCGATCGAAAAGCAGTCAATCCCGGTGCAATTGTAAAGCGAGTTTTAGAAAAACGAAAACCCGTCTATTTAGTCGATCTAAAAGTTTATCCCGGCAGAATTGAATTTGATTATCTACCGGAAAACACCCAAGGAATTATTTGTCAACCTTTAGGCAGTGAAGGGGTTCTGATTTTGGGAGCAAATGCACCCCGCAGTTATACCAAACAAGATGAGAATTGGATCGAAGGGATTGCCGATAAACTAGCCGAAACGTTGAGTCACACCTGTTAAGGTTGAATCTCGTCCGTCAGGCAGAGCGAAAATTTTTGAATTTTGAATTGACGTTTCTCTTAAGCGTGACTGTGTTGGAGCAACCATTTAAATTTGGTTTCGGCTAACTCCAACCGTTCGACTTCAAGGCGATCGTATTCGTTGTTTTCCCGATACAATTCTGCAAATTCCAAATCGTAACCCAAACGCCGGACGGTATCTCGCATCCGATCCGAGAGACACTTGGCCAAACCATGATAAAATCGAGAGGCAAAATGTTCGTCTCGCAAGCGGCTGAGGAGTTGCCAGCGCGGAATGCTGAGAACGACGGAATCTTCCATTGCTCTGACCGTTGCAAGGGGGGGACGTTCGTCGAGAAAAGAAATCTCTCCCACCACTTCCCCCGCCGAAATTTGCGCCAATTCCCGATCGCCGATCCAGATGCTAAATTTGCCGCTCAAAACAAAATATAAAGCATTGATCGGTTCTTTTTCATAAATGAGAACGCGATCGCTCTCGATTTTTTCCTTTCTCCCCTTTTCTAGCATCCAATCGAGGTCGCTATTATTCAGTTCCCCCAAAATTAACAGGGCTTTTCTACGTTTGTAAGGCACGATCGTTACCTCCTCCCAATTATTCCATGTTAAGCGAAGATGTTGACTGTTGGCATCATTCCTCTGTTTCTTCGACAGGCATTAACCAAGGAGGAAGGAGATTTTGTCCGCGATCGAGCCGACCTTTGAGGAAAAATGCGATCGCACTGGCAGCCGCTAACAGGATAACAACGCCTGCCACCCAAAGCCAAATTTTTCGACCCAGCGCGATCGCCATTTCCTCCTCATGAGCGATCGCTAATTCTCCATCGGCATCCACATCTTCAAAAAGAGAATCAATATCATTCTCCGATTCAATCTTCACGCCCTCGGGCAAGTCGTCAGGATCGATCGAAGGCGTAGAATAGCGCACCCGTTCTTCTTCCCAAACTTCTTCTTTGGCCTCGGTTTCCGGTTCGGTTTCCGGCGATCGCGCTTCTCTGACGGGTTCTGGGGAGATTTCTGGCATCTCCAAGGGCAGATCCGACCCGACCCAACCGTTGCCATTCGTGCCGTTACTGGGTTCGAGGGGTAAGGGACTGTCGAGTTCCGGGGGAATCTCTTTCACCTCTCGGGGGAGTTCGGTAACGCTGACCAAACCCGGATAGGCCGTCGAAACACTATACAGCGCCGCCACAATCGAGGTATTATCATGTCCGTTTTTTTGATTGGCCAGTTTAATTAAATACTCGACCGCACTTTCCAAACTCTGTTTCCCAGCAAGGACATTGGGAGCAAACTCTCTCCAAGACCCCTCGAGCAACTGATTATCGCTCAACCCATCCGAACACAGCAATAAAATGCCATCTTCCTCAATGATAAAACGTTGAATGGTGGGGCGCAAGCGCTCGGCTTCTCGGGTTCCCAAGGCTTGGGTCAATGCCCCCGCATCCGGGCGCTGGGCGGCGATCGCCCCTAGGCTGCGAGCCAGTCGAATTTCCCGGGTGGTGACATCATCATCCACCGTTAGCAATTGACAATAGTTTTCGGTAATCCAATAGGCACGACTATCCCCCACGTGAACCAAATACAATTCGTGGCTGTTGCCCACTCCCACTTCTAAATTCGCCACCTGTTGGGGGAGTTGCACCGCCATCACGAGGGTGGTGGCCATGCGTCGCCGAGATTCTCGTTTTTGTTCGTCGTTGCGAAAACAAATTAAGTTATTGGCAATACGGACGATCGCGGTCAATTGTTCCTCCACCAAATCCGGCGACATGATTTCGGGGTCTTCGATGGATTCTGCAAGGAGGGCGCGAATTTGCAGTTTGAGGGATTGAACGGCGAGCTGGCTGGCAATTTCTCCCCCTTCGTGACCGCCAATGCCGTCGCAAACCATCATTAAGTGGGAGATTGGGTTGCCGGGCTCTTGGATGCCGTTGCGGACGATTTCTTCGGCGGTGGGATAGTAACTG